>JABWAQ010000144.1 GCA_013360945.1 Candidatus Brocadia sp. | reverse complement strand
GGAAGTTGAAGTCCTCCAAAGAATTACCGTGAGTGAAAACAGAATAAATTTTTTATTGGGTAGATTCCCACAACCAATTATCCGTAAAAAATCAATCCTCCCAAAGGAAATTCCTGCTCAGGTAAAGGTCGGTATTCCATCAGATTTATTAAAAAACAGACCTGATATAAAACAGGCTGAATTTGAATTGATGGCTATGAAAGCAGATGTGAAGTCGGCAAAGAAGGCATTTTATCCTTCCTTAAACATTACAGGGGCAATGGGGTTTCAGGCTTTTAATCCCTCATTTTTATTTCGATCACCTGAATCCATTGCATACACCGCACTCGGCAGTTTAACCGTCCCGTTAATTAACCGAAGCGCAATTAAGGCACAATTTAAGACCGCACAGGCGAAACAGCTAGAAGCATTGTACAATTATCAAAAAACAATTATTAACGGTTATATAGAAGTGTATAATGAGATGAACAATATTAAGAATTTGGAACAGGCATACAACTTTACAACGAAAAAAGTGACAGCTTTAACTCAATCAATAGAAATATCATCAGAACTATTCAAAACTGGCAGAGCAAATTACCTGGAGGTGTTAATAACACAACAAAATGCCCTGCAATCCCGCCTCGAATTAGTAAGCATCAAACAACAACAATTTAACGCTAGTGTAAACATTTATAAGGCACTTGGTGGCGGCTGGGGATAGACAAAAGAAAAACATAAGGTGTTGCCATTCCTTTTCCCGCTCCCCATCAGTGTGAGAATGACAAAAAAAATACAGGGGAATGAGAGAAAACATGCGGGGATGATAATATGCCCTGGGCGGGTTCAGGTTTATAACCTGAACCCTCAATTTGGAATATTTTCTATGTGTTTAACCATGAAAACGCTATGAGCTATCGACCATGCAAAATATAGGGGTTCGATTTACAAAATTGAACCTGCAAGATGATACAAGGAATTGTTAATTTTCTTTCCCCTTTTCAAAACGAAAGAAACAACCTCATTATTTTCCATTTTCTCAATACTCATACATTTTCACCTTTTTTAAATCACTTGCCATTTTCCCCTTTTTTCAAACACTTACACTTTTTTCCCCCTTTTTTAAAGGGGGATCAAGGGGGATTACTTCTTCTTTGCTTTGCTCCTGGCTTTAGCTTGCCCACAATGACTGTGAAAAGATAACCTTTTGAACAACTTCCGAGTTAGGTTTGCACCGTATTTTGAGTAATTACGAGGATTCTTATAATCTTCTTAAAAATCAATTACAATATAGTATATTGTGATTAAAAATAGTCATACTTTTTGCATAAGCTCTTTAGGGTTACTATCCTCGTGTATGTATTCAGGCAGGGGCGGCAAGGCTAAAGCCTTGCCCTACATCATAAAATTGCCGAAGGCCTCTGGTTTACCTTTCATTTTGAATATTTCTCGCCTTTTCCTTTATGGACAATATGAAGATTCTCTCTATTACACCGTTGTTGGTTTTGCATAAGATTTCACCGGGAGAATAACTGAAATTTTCGTGAATCTCCCTTCAACGCTGTCAATCATAAGCTTACCGCCGTGATCTCTTATAATACCGTGGCTTATGCTCAGACCCAGACCAGTTCCCTTACCGGTTGGTTTTGTGGTAAAAAAAGGGTTCATCACTTTATCCCGTATGTGAGCCGGTATGCCAGTACCATGATCATAAAAAGTAATTTTTATAGAGGGATAATCACAGAGCACTACTTCTTCCCCTGAAATCTCAAGGATTTTATCATCGTGTGACCCCGGATACTTCTGGTTCAGGGCATACCTCGCATTGTTAATAGCATTCAGGAATACCTGCTGAATGAGTTGAGCATTTGCAGTGATGCCCGGTAATGTTTGAGGAACATCCATTTTTAGCCTGATATTATCCTTTCGCAATTGCGCCCCTGTTAGTATGAGGGTGTCAGACAGTATTTCATGTATACTGATAATACCTTTTTTCTCTCTACCACCGGGCTGAGCGAAGGAGAGAAGGCTGTGGACAATTCTTGCTATGCGATCACCGTCCTTGATAATCCGGCCGGCAAGGTCTCTTTCTCTGCTTCCCTCCTGACTTTTATTAAAAAGTATTTGGGCACAGTTGATAACGCCCGTCACAGGGTTATTAATTTCATGAGCAACACCGGCTGCCAGTTCACCTAATGATGCCAGATGTCTGGACTGTTCTGCCTCCTTCTGTAAAGTAATTTTTTCGGTAATATCTAAGGAACAGCTTAGAATACCGATGATATTGCCTTGTTCATCTTTTATTGGTGTTTTTACCGTGTGCAGGATAAGTTCTTTGCCATCTATAATAAGAACTTCTTCCCCATCCTTCTTTTTTCCTGATTCCATAACCTTTCTATCATCAACCCTGTGTCTATCGGCAAATTCTTTTGGGAAGAAGTCATAATCAGTTTTTCCATAGATTTCATCCGGTCTGATATGGAAATCTCTGGCTGCAACTTCATTACAAGATATATATGATAGATTTTTGTCTTTATACAATATCCTTTGCGGTAAATTTTCAACGAGCAAACGATATTTATTTTCACTGGCACGGAGTGCCTCCTCCACCCTTTTGCGTTCGGTAATGTCATGTGCGGCAATAACAGCGCCAAATGTTCTTCCATGTCGATCAACCAGCGCTCGTCCGCTAACTGAGAATAAGCGCGCGATACCGTGTTCTGGAATAATCATTACCTCTGCATTACGAACGTCTTCCCCTTGTAAGGCGCGCACGAGAGGAAGCTCTTTTGTTTTTATTCTCGTTTTTCCATCAGGCATATACAATGTATAGTGTTCTCCCCACTGTTCAGGAGGAAGAGGTTTTGGTGGTAAACCATGAGTTTCCTGTGCAGTACGATTAAAAAGGGTTAAAATACCATGGGGATCACAGACAACGATTCCTACTTCTATGGTATCAAGGATAATTTTTAAGAACTGCCGTTCTTTCTCTAATACATCTTCTGCCTGTTTACGTTCTTCGATTTCCTGGAGGAGTTGTTTGTTGATTACTTTCAGTTCCGTAGTACGCTCTTTTACCAGTTCTTCAAGCTGTTCCTGATGTTTTTTCAATTTGTTCTCAACTTGCCTCCGCCCGGTGATATCTACACCATATAGGTTAACATAGCTGGTATTCATTACGGGTACCATAGTAAAAGAGAATATCTGATCCTTGTATGCTATTTCAACGCCTTCCTTTACTTTTCCGGAATGGAAGGCCTCTTTGATAAATTGGAACAGAAAATCGGGTATATTTTGACCAATATCACAATTCCATTCATCTAATAAAAACCGGCTTGATTGATTAGCCTGGAGAAGTGTGCCATTTTGAGCAATACGTAATACGGGATATGGGTTTTCTAAAGGAAATTTTGCAATGTTTCTTATCTCCTCCTCAGCCTTCTTTTGATCAGTAACGTCTAATACGAGTGAAAGAACAGACACAAGTTTGCCTGAAGCATCAAGTAGCGCAGAGTTGTACCATTCACAAAAAATAATAGAGCCGTCTTTGCGATGGTTGCGGTTTTTATTAATATTGCTTGAGCGCGAGCCATCCAGCATATCGGCCATTACCTGCCGGACACTATCCCAATCCTCTTTATAGATCCATTGGAGTTCATCGATGCGTTTGCCTAGTATCTCTGCGCTGTTCCATCCAAAAATCTCCTCAGCTTTACTGTTCCATCGGGTAATCCGATAATCTGAATTCCATTCAATTACAGCCAGGGGAGAATTTTCCATATGGAATTTCAATTTTCGGGTTGCTTCATGTAACTGTTCTTCTATTTGTTTGCGCTCCGTATCCTTTCTGTCGAGTACTATGGCGCTTCGCCAGATAAGAAATACAAAAACAGAGACACTGAGTACCACTTCAATGGATAAACCAAATTCAGTGTTATAAAGTTCTTTCCTTTCTCCTAACAATCTCAGCCAACTTAAAAAAGGTAGAATAAGAATCATTGCACCGAGCAGGCGACGCATCAAACGACCTCCCGCACTTACACCGGTAAATATTGCCATGATGCCCTGGTTTGGGTGGAGAGAAAGAATGGCGGCGCTGAGTATGATGAATGTTATCGTTGTATGTAAGGCTATCCTCAGAGAGGAAGTGAGATTAAAGATAGGCTGTACACCGTAGATATATCCTAAGAAGATAAGTGAAGAGATTAAGATTACTATTATTATTAAAATCTGGCCTGGCCGATGGTATTTTGGGTCATTTTTATCGATAAGGAATAAGGCAATGCTGGTGAGAAAAAAGTTTGATGCAGTGATAGGAGACATTCTGCCGGGAAAGACCATACCATAACCAACATCGAAATCACGGACTAAGAATTGGTCAATTCCAATATCCAGATGAAACAGGAATTCAATAAGGGTAAGAGATGCTATAACTAAGACGATAAGTATGCACCCATGTGCCAGATGCCTTGTCCATCGGTTTGCACGTTTTATCTGCATGAACCATACTGCACTACTCATCAGGATAAAAGAGATTGCTGTATTAGCCACCATGATAACAGGGCTTATGGTAAAATCCTTGAGGACGGTGAGATCAAATATCCAGCCAAGAAGTACGAGAAGCCCTATCAGAAAAACCGTAATACAAGAACACTTTGAGAAGTACCTCAGGAAAGAGCTTAAATGGAGATTAAATTGTGGAGTCATTGTTTTAACTGAGAATCCTTAAAAAATTTGAAATTTTACCGTAACTACTCTACAGAAAAGTATAGATGAAGTACTTACAAATATAAAGTGATTTATCTGTTCAAAATCTTTTTCTGTATTTTGCCGAAAAATAAAGCTTACAAAAAAGCTTGCAATTCCTATATTCTTGTTTTATTATTCGCATAGCACAAACTAAATAAGCAATTTCTTATCATTTCCTATCGTTCCTTAATGTGATGACTTTATAAGGAGAATTGAAGTATGCATTCAACCAGGCCTTTACATAAGTTATTCATGTTCTTATTTGGTTTTTCAACGTTGATGTTCTCGTCACAAACATATGCGGCGGTAAGCCAGGTGCACCTTTCCTGGCAACATGACCCTGCAAGTTCTATGACGGTTATGTGGTCATCAGATAACAGCCATAGCCCTCCAATGGTTGAGTACGGAGAAACTACCATGTACGGCAGTATGACTGCCGGCGTGGATACTGTGCATGGTGAACCCATTCATACCGTTGAGTTAACAGGCCTTACTCCGGATACGCTTTATCATTATCGTGTAAGTGACGATGGGGGATTATGGAGTCAGGATTATACTTTTCGGACTACGCCAACGCCGGGCACATCAGGAACCGGCACTCTGGTTTTCACTGTCGTAGGTGATAAAAACACAGAGCCAAATTCTATTCTTATTAATTCAGCTCTGGCTGCACAAAATGCCGACCTACACCTCATTGCCGGTGATCTTGCATATACATCATCCGATAGCAGCTATCATACCTGGATTGAACAGCAATCTGTTTACGCCGCCTTGGCTGCCCTGATGCCAGCATGGGGAAACCATGACACTACTGGGAATGATCCTCCCTATAGCTTCGCTCAGGCACATTTTTCAATGCCCACCAACGGAACTCCGACCGAGCGATATTATTCTTACAATGTTGGGAATGTGCATTTTTTGACAATCGATTCAAATACCGATAGCTCAACAAGTCCTGGCAGTGCCCAGTATGCTTTTATAGATAGTGATCTTGCTATCGCAGCATCGGATCCCAACATACAATGGATTATTATTTGTTTTCATCGCAATGTTTACTCAGGCGGGGGAAGTCACTCTGATTCTACCAGCATACGGGCAAACCTCCAGCCTCTCTTTGATAAATACAACGTTGATCTGGTATTCCAGGGTCATAACCATAATTATGCCAGGACTAAGCCACTCGCTTACAATTCTCTTATTAAAGATAATTCGAATAATTTCGGACCGGAGGCTTATAATTTCTCTACTGCCGGACATGGA
Organism: Candidatus Brocadia sp.; assembly: GCA_013360945.1. Taxonomy (GTDB): domain Bacteria; phylum Planctomycetota; class Brocadiia; order Brocadiales; family Brocadiaceae; genus Brocadia. Next base: position 31 of record JABWAQ010000144.1, on the reverse strand, counting down.
CAAATTTATCTCGTGGTTGGCGGCGGTGGCG
>JABWAQ010000047.1 GCA_013360945.1 Candidatus Brocadia sp. | reverse complement strand
ACGATAGTAATGTCTTTTTGATTGCCATGTCGGTCAAAATATGGTTTTTGTACACCACAAGAGCCACACGCGCACGTTGTCTTGCCATTACAATGTGGGTATGCAACGTTACCATCACGGATATTTTGACGTAATAAAGGCATAATATGCCTCCTTATAAATTTGTTTTTGTATATTGCCTAACATTCATTTTTAGGCGGTCTATCGTCCCCCGCTCATGGAAGACGCCGACGCCATTTGTCGGGATCTCGGGAGGTGTGAAATACGCTGTAGACGGTCATCGTGCCTTCAACATACTCGTAGAAGACCGTATAGGGAAAGCGGCGCACCAATCCCCGGCGATAGTTTTCGTGGACCAGAACATACATCTCGGGCGTACGGCGGATCGCTTCAATACACGCATCGACGCAGCTCAGAAATTCCTCTCCTAAGCCGATCCGTCGACCCTCATACCAGGCATACGCCTCTGCCAGGTCTTGCTCGGCTTCCGGCGCGATGATTAACTCAGCGGCCATAACGACTTCGGACCCTTTGTTTGACTTCTTCCCAGGTGAGTCCGGAGGCCGGGTTTTGCATCAGGTTGGCTTTTCTCCGTACCAGCTCTTCCTTCTGCCAGTCATGAACTGGTACCGCTTCGGGAGTGGCCGCAAGGTCATCCCACAAATCTTCCACGATCTGGAGTTTTTCCGACGGGCTCAGATCAAAGATCGAAGTATTGGTTGGGTTCATCTACAATCCTCCTACGATTATGTTCGAGCATGGTGAATCATCCTGCCGCCTAACGGGGCGTAGTTGAGCTGAGGGACGAAGTTCCTTCTGCTCCAACAGCGTGTTCGCCCGCCGCAGGCGTTACACGCTGTTGGAGCAACTGCGCTCCGTTCCTCCCGACCGCCCGCGGTCAGGAGGAACATTCATTTTATCGTTATTCTATAAACGTCAGTATAGTATATCATGCCATATTAGTTGTCAACAGAAAGCACTGTTTAAAGATAAATATGTGTCCTTTTTGTCTGAAGTGGGTTTCAGATTGTTTTGCGACGCATCTGCTTGAGAATGGATATGACATCAAAACGATTCAGGAATTGTCCGGTCACAGGAATCTAAAAACAACGGTCGTTTATTCGCATGTTGCTGCAAAGAATGGCTTAGGTGTCGGAAGTCATCTGGATAAACAGGTGTGCAGGTCACAGAGACGACTTAAAGTCTCCATCCTTGTCTGCCTTCTCCGGTTTTGCATCTTTCGATAAATTCTTTTTCTCGATGCCCTCTGCGTAACCTTTAATCTTGTTTGATATGTTTTCAGGAATAATCGAAACGATGGTTTGCATGCCTTTCCCAATCTGAGTTGCAATCTTTGAGGTATTCACCCTGTCACAGGTCGGTTTGCTGCAAAATGACAAGACGCCGAAGATTATTACACCACAAAAGACGAGCCCTTTGAGTATCCCTAATAGTCCACCAAATAACCTGAGACCCATCCCCATCTCCCATTTTCCCATGATCCTTTTTGCAATGTCCGTAAGGATATAGGTAGCCATGAACGCAACCCCAAAGATGGTAAAGTAACTGAATATGTTGGCAGTAGGTTGAGTGAAAACGACCTTCAGGAAGTTACTCAGGATGCCATAAAAAAAGAGCGCCGTAAAGAATGAGACTAATAAACTGCCAATTCTGAGGAATTGAAGGAACGGGCCGCTGACAAGTCCCAGTGCCGCTGCAAAAAAGAAGATGGCAAAGATTGAATAGTCAATCCAATTCATTTTTTAGTTATCTTTCTTTTCCTTTTTCCGTTTTTCTTTTGATGTGTGTAAAAAATCATTCACCAACCCTTTGACAACGTGTTCCAGGCTGTCTTTGTCAAGTTTTACCGCAACCCTGGGGTCTTTGATAGTACCCCGAATCTCTATTGGCAGCTCATTTTGTTTTAAAACGAGACCTGCAATTTTTTCAGCGTCCTTACCGAGATGTTCCTTGTTAATTTTAACGATAACATCGTAAGAGATCGAACCTTCAAATTCGGATTTACCTGTTGCATTCAGGTTCATGAGTGGACTCTGTATCTCGATCTTTTGGGCATAAATCTTACCTTCTTTGATCTGGATTACTGCCTCCATCGAATCAAAGGAATACAAATCTTTTTTTCCCATGATTTCCAATATGGAAGAAAACAACTTATTGCCGCGAACGTATCCATCCCTTACTTCAAGCTTCACGTCGGCATCAAGTTTTTTATTAAAAATTTCCTTGCCCGCTCCCTTGCCCCTCAGAGAACCTGCAACGCTCAGCATACCCCCTATTTCACCGTCCTTTACTTTGAATACAGGGAGGAGGTCGAGGAATGGAACGTCCTGGGTAACGTGAACATCTTTTGCATCAAAGGCAAGGTCAAATACCGGTTTTTTTTGATGAAGGTCAATTAATCCTTTGATGGTAGTTGGGCCTTCATTTACGTTGAGACGCGTATGGGTAGAGATGATGCCGTTATTGAAAGAAAGCCTGTCGGTAACCAGGTCTTTCACCAGGAGCCGGTTTTCGTAATTAATCAGTTGTATAGAAAGTTTTTTAACGGTAATTTTCCTAAAGAGGAGAGGAAACAGTTTTAACGTGCCTTGTATATTCTCAAAATGTATGAAAGAGTCTTTGTTTTGCTCTTCTCTCTGGATCGTAAGATAGGAGATATTAATTCTGTTGGGCCAATGAAAGGAAACGGAGCCAACCTGATTGTTATGTTTGAATCTGTCTTCTATTAATTGATTAACCTTTTGCTGGATAAAATTCCCTGAGATAAATACCGGGGTGATCAGAATAAAGGCTAAGACCATTCCAAAGAAAATTCCGCAAGGGATTAAGATTCTTTTTAACCGGCGATTTTTATTCTTTTGTATTTGCATATATCATACCTCAGGATACTAAGTACCGCAATGCCAGACTCCGGTGCAATGTCTTTTCCTGTTGTGTACATCAATCCGGTTTGGCCTTCCCGCATCAGCATATCCATTGCCGGGGCAGATGTCGCCTCAAGAGGCGTACGGTTGTCAAGTTCCTTGCAAGGATGGTTTTCGTAACCGGGTCAGTCCAACACAATGCATAAAATTTTTTTCATGTCCTAATCCGGGCGGGTCGGAAAAGATTATCAATACCATGAGCTTTTAGTATCTTTTAACAGACCAACGCTCCTCTGATATTGTGCAATGCCGTCCTTGTACAAATCGTTCCCATGGATATCATTAGCAACCACCACAGGGAAATTTTCCACCTCGAGTCGCATAATGGCCTCCGCCCCCAGGTCTTGATATGCGATAATTTCCGCTTTTTTTACAGCCCCTGCCAGCAAAGCGGCGGCGCCACCGGTGGCAACAAAATAGACTGCCTTGTATTGTTTCATGGCCTCAACAACGGCTTCGGAGCGACTACCTTTACCAATCGTGGCTTTCAGGCCTTTCTCCAGCAACCTGGGTGTGTATATGTCCATGCGGTAACTCGTGGTAGGGCCGCAAGACCCAATAGGTCTGCCAGGTTTTGCAGGACTCGGACCTGTATAGTAAATAATTTGATTCCGAATATCAAAGGGTAATTCTGTACCCTGATCGATGAGTTCTCCGATTCGCTTGTGTGCGGCGTCCCTGGCCGTATAGATAATTCCGTTTATGAGGACCCTGTCTCCAATCTTAAGGTCTGCAATGCTATCGTCCGTAAGGGGTGTTTTTACATGGATTATATTTGACATAACATGGATGACCACATGGTTAAATGGCTTTATGGTTATTTCTCTAACAATGATTCTTTTACTGATCCGTTACTGTATCGGTAAAAATTTATTTTGTCTTTCCATTTGGCCATTTAGCCAATAAAAATTCAAGCACTTAATATCACAGTTTTCACCCGGTGCGCATGGCACTCGATATTAACGGCTACAGGCAGGCTGGCGATATGGCATGGGTAGCGTTCCACATGGACGGCAAGGGCAGTGATCCAGCCGCCCAGTCCCTGAGCGCCAATACCCAGGTCGTTTATCCTTTCCAGCATCTCTTGTTCTAATTCAGCGGTATCAGGATCAGTATGCTTTGTTCCCAGCGGTCGCAAGAGCGCCTTTTTGGCCAAAAGTGCAGTATGATCAAAAGTGCCGCCAATCCCGACGCCTGCGATAATAGGTGGACAGGGGTTTGCCTTTGCTATCTTTACCGTTTCCACCACAAAACGAATCACCCCTTCCCTGCCATCAGCTGGGGTTAACATGGCAAGCCTGCTCATGTTTTCACACCCTCCGCCCTTTGCCATGAAGGTAATCTTCAAATGATTTTCAGGGATAATTTCTGTGTGTATCATGGCCGGTGTGTTATCGCCCGTATTGACCCGTTTGAGGGGGTCTGCAACCATAGATTTTCGCAAAAAACCCTCTTCATATCCCTTGCGGACGCCTTTGTTAATGGCGTCGTAAAGATGCCCACCCGTGATCTCCACATTTTCTCCTATCTCAATGAAGATTACGGCAACCCCGGTATCCTGGCATAGAGGCATCTGGCATTCGCGGGCAATCTTTGCGTTTTCCAGTAATTCAGCAAATATCTCCTTTGCAACCGGAGCCCCTTCTGCCTCATACGAGTCCCTCAATGCATCAAGGACATCATCATTCAAATTGAAATTGGCATCCCTGCAAAGATGGGATACCTTTTCAACTATTTCAGATGAGTTAATCCTGGTACGTGTAGCCATAGCGTATTGCCTTTATGTTTTCGTCGGGAAATTGTGCTGGAAATTCCAGGTCGAAATTTACTGTTTCAATATTAATACCGATTTGACTCAGCAACCTGCCCAGGGCGATCATGTTTACAAAGATAGGGCTGTTAAACTGTTCTGTGGCAAGTTTTTCGAAAGGAATGCGGTCGCTGGCCGGGCAACGAAGTTCACACTTTTTACATTCCGCATCACAGGCAGACGCCTCAATGAGCACATGTTTGGCGCGTACCGTTGGATCCGGTGTCTTCGAGAGTTGGAGGCCGATGTCGGCCTCTTCAAAAAATGGAACTTCGATCGGGTCGTCAGAATATACAATTTCTGCGCGAATGTTGCCGCCGCGTACGGCGGCATCGTAAACAAGATTCAGTGCCACCTCTTTTCCTAACTTGGCCAGGATGTTGGCAAGTGCATGAGCCATGAGTTTGATGCCCTGACCTGCCTCACCGGCCAGCACGATCTTTTTTGATCGGTGTGCCTCCGGGATTGGGGTAATCTTCCGCACCATAAGGATGATGCCCACCCCAAAAAATCTGCGATCAATAAAGGCCGCCTCTTTGAACCCGTGCTTTTGAAAGAGATGATATGCAACCTTCTCAGAAGGATAGGTAAACAGCTTGGCCTCATGACAGCCCTTTTCCGTAAAAATCCGTATCGTATCTTCTAAGAGTTTATCTCCATATCCTTTTTTTCTGTACCCCGGCGACAGGCCCATCCAATGAATATTCCCCACCTTCTCTGATATCCACGCAAACATAAACCCTACAACCGTGCCATCCTCCTTTCCCACAAGATAGACACAGTCTTCGTTGTGCAGCCGCTTCTTAACCTCTTCTACGGGATAAATGTCCTTGAAGTGCAGGCGTTCCGTCTCGAGACTCCTGGCGTGTAACTCATCTATGACGAGACGGAAAAGGTTTACGGCTGCTTCTACGTCAGATTCCCTGAGTTTCTCAATAGTAAAAGTCATAATGAAAAGTAATAACCGGCTGTTGTAAAATGTCTTGCCTGCAGGAGTCGGCTTATGCGGGTGAACCGCACGCAGGTGTGTGCGACGTACAGGCAGGTTGGTTAAACAGGAGTAAAAATCGCAGCAAGGATCCATCAGGCCTTTCTGCTCATAGCAAAAGGCCGAGGATTTTATCCCCATATTAATAGGCATCCTTACTAATGATTACATTATACAAACAATAATAAAATTGCAAGGCAAATTTGCCGTAAGGGGATTTTCCCGGTCAAATCTTCTTACGCCTTTGTCGGAGGCGTACGTTCCAGGGAAGAAGGTGATACCAAGGATGACTTGCCCTCATATGCCCTGTTTAATCTATCTATTGTCACAAAAGAGTTTTTTAAAACCTTGGTGATGCAGGGGGCGGCATTTAGTTTGCTTAGAATAAAATCTGTAGCGATCCCGAACCTGCATCTGTTCCGTATGATCTTCCCAGACCGGGAAGGATGTTTTTGTTGGATTGAATTACCAATTTTAAATTGCGAAAATGTTTGTTTTCTCAACAGCTTCCCATATTTCGGCGTTTAGGTATACAATTTAAACATTTTTCAAAGGTAGGTCGAGTAGCAAGGCAGAAGCTTAAATTTCAATGTTTTTTACTGATACTATAGGATGGGGGTTCAGATAGCAACTTTAATGCCATAATTTGACAACACAAGAGATGTCTCGTAAAACAATTTAGTGTTTGTTATAAAAACACTTAAACAATAAGTTATCCAAAGCGTCTTTGGTTTCAGGCCACAAATGGGGATGTTTTGCAGCAACCAGGAGACAGGTTTTGTAGAGAAACGGATCTTAGTTAACTCTATAAATGCGGGAGGATAATATTATGAGATACTTGTTAGCGGGTATAATTTCTACAATTTTGTCAAGCCTTTGTTGTGTGGAGATATTTGCAGATGTTTCGAATGCCAGTCTGTTTCTGGCGGGAAGAGGTTACAAGCCGGTGGCAGATGCCTGGCTTGAAAATCCAACAATAACTGCTTCTCACGATGAAAGCAGCATACCCGATAACCCGCTGTATCGGGAATGGTGTATCAACACCTTCAGAAACGGCGAACAAATCTATGAGGCATATAAGGAAATAGCCTTCGGCATTGACTACTGTGCCGAACCTCCAAAGACTGATTACTGGCAGACACCAACTGAAACACGACAAAGTAAAAAAGGCGATTGTGAAGATTCAGTGTTCTTGTTCTTTTCTCAGTTGTCTGAATTGGATATTGATGGTGACGTTGTATGGGGTTGGGTTGTAGACAAGGACAATTCGATTGCCTTTGCCCATGTATGGTATCAACTCTTTGATAAGCGCGGTAGGGCTTATATCGTAGAGGGGTTTTCAAAAGAGTGGAATGGGATTATTCCCGAAGAGATAGTTGCCGGGGTGGAAGAACGAGTGCCAACGGTGGCTCTGCGGCATAGCAGGGTAAATCATGTGGCAGATGATATGTCCCCGAAACTTACAGAATCTTTTAAAGACGAGCAATTCCTCTGGGGCATGTATCTTAATAATGCCTCCGTTATCGAGGATATCTTCCGGAAACTTCAGGACATGTTTGCACGCTACATCGGAGAGGGGCATCAATTAACCGCAAGCGTTCAGCGATCGGCCTTCAGCAAGTAGCCATAAACCGCGGCAACAGCCTGCCTTGATCATCAAGACGGCTGTATTGGTATTTCTGTGGAAAACTACATAACCTTTTTTCCGATCATTTGACCACTACAACGGTGATATTTCTTACGTATTTCAATGTGAAATCTGCGCCTCTTTTTCTGATTTGTATCCAGAATTACTTTTTAAAATTCCAATCTCATCTTGTGCCAACTCTTCCGCGTAATCGTTTACCTTGTAAAATTCCTTATAGTGCATGAGCATTTCATTGGAGTTCTTATAACCCAGGCGTCGGCCATAATTGACGATGCACATGGTTCGTGCCTCTACAAAAGAGAACCCCTTGAATTTTAGCGCCTCCATAATGCATTTCTTCATGTGATTCAGATGGTAGGCCGTAGTGCGGGCAAAATAGCAGTTATAGTGCTTAAAAAGAAATTGTACATCGGCAGGGTTGTCTAAATTGCCGCCGGGTGTGGTCAGGGTCTTCGTGTTGTGAGGGGTAAGGGGAGAGGCCTGACCGCCCGTCATCCCGTAAATTTCATTTGCGTAACAGATGACGGTAACATTCGTGTTTCTTCGTATGGCATGTAACAGGTGGTTGCCGCCGATGCCGAGCAAATCACCGTCTCCGCTTACCACAACAACGTTAAGGGCGTCGTTGGCATATTTGATGCCTTCCGCCACCGGGATAGCTCTCCCGTGGGCTGTATGAACTGAGTCAAGGTCAAAGAAGCCTGCGCTCCTGCCTGAACACCCGATACCGGAAACGACAACAGTGCCATCCTTAGGCAGGTCGAGTTCGTCAAAGGCCTGGCATATAGTCTTCAGGACAATCCCATTCCCGCAGCCAGGGCACCATGGCGTAGGCAGCAAATCAAGCTTCAAATAACGTTTGAAATGGCTATCTTTGTTCATAGATTTTTTGCTTTATTTCCTTCAGGTCAATACGCCCGCCCAGGATCGGTACAAACTCTACCTCACGATGTAATATGCGTTCAATCTCACGGGCATATTGTCCGACATTCATCTCCAGGATGAGAATGCGTTTATATCTGGATGCGATAGCCTTGATCTCTTCAACAACAGGGAACATGCGTATAGGCCGGTACAGTGCGAAATCATGTTTAAAATAATAGGCGATGCGGGAAAGCGCCCCGTATGATATAAGAAGCATGTCGGTCTCCTTACCGCATTCCAGATATTCATAGAAGTTGTATCGCTGGGCTGTCATTTGTTGCTTTTCGTAGAGACGTGTGATAAGCCGCCGGTAATTATCAACGTCCGAAGTCTTCGGCGCCGAGTCTTCGTGAGAGAGTCCCGTAAAATGGCGGTTTCCTGTGCCCAAAGGCGGGCGAGTTCTTGTTTTGATCGCAAAATCCCTATGGGGAACAATGGTTTCATAAAGATGGCTGATATATCCGTCGCTCAGGAGGATAACCGGGCTCAGAGATTCTTCAGCGGCGTTAAATGCCGCGACGGTGTATTGATAGAGTTCGGAAACGGAATTAGGATAGAATACGATAGGAAAATAATCCCCATGGCTGCCATGGATACACTGGATAACGTCCCCCTGGGCAGGCAAGGTGGGCATACCCGTGCTGGGTCCTACCCTTTGGACATTGACGATAACGAGCGGGACTTCCATCATGTGGGCAAGTCCAATACTCTCCTGCATGAGGGAAAATCCCGGTCCTGAGGTGGCCGTCATTGCCTTAAGCCCTGCCAATGATGCCCCGATAATCGCGTTAATGGAGGCAATCTCATCCTCCATTTGCAGCGTCCTGATATGCATCTTATTGACCATTTCATGAATAATCTCAGAAGCTGGGGTAATGGGGTAACCGGCAAAGAATTTTAATCCGGCAACCTCAGCCGCCATTGCGATGGCCTGATTTCCCTGCAATAACTGTTTTGGCATCTATCTCCTCAATTTCAATGGCCATGTCGGGGCAGTATCGCTGGCACATCCTGCAGGCGATACACCTTTCTAGTTCCGTTAATTTTTGCCCGCGGATCTCCAGGTTCTTAACCGGGCAGAAATTCACGCAGATACCGCAGCGCTTGCAGTAGTCATGATTAATATGGACGATCCCCTTTCGCTTTTGAACTTTTTCTTCAGGCACCGGGTCTGCTTCATCTCCTCTCTAATAAAAAGGGAAAATATTATTTGGTCTAAAAAAATATTCATCCCCTTCCCAAAGGAAGAATTCTTGGAAATTTTATAACAACAATCGCAATGCTGATGATTGGGCAAGGAATTAAAACTTTGTAATAGTTTAGTTTATCAGTATTTTTTATCAAATTCTAGGAATATTTAAAATGAATTCCTCTATCGATTTTTAGTCTTTCGTGATTTCATTTTTGTGTTTTAAAAGTGTGTCATGTCACACTTGTGTGACTGGCACACTTCTGTGACATGACACACTTTTCCTTATCTCAGATCCATAAGTTTATTGCAGTATGTTTCTATTCTTTTATATTTTTAAATGTCAGAATTCCAATCAAAGAAGTATCTTACGGCAAAACATCTTTTAAAGGTTTACCTTTATCTGCATTTTGGTATTAGTATTGCTCATTAATAAATCAAATAGTTCATTTGATGTTTAAGAAATTCGGCCTTACAAATCCATTGGTTGAATGGTTGAATAATTGTGATATAATTTGATTATCTCGATGGAGAAAGTCAAAAGGGTTATTTGCGTTTCATTTTGTTCCTTTTAAGATCAGGTATAGAGAATACATTCCGATAAAAGCAAACCCTGAGTGATCAGGGGACGCAAAAGAAAGGGTCTTTAAACTTACAAGGATGTGGGATTAAAGAAAACAGCCTTGCTGTAGAAAAAGACAGCCTTACTGCCGAAGATGTTTGAAAAATCTTTGCAGTAAGGCTTTTTTATTTTCATGGTAGCCCGCCGTTATTTTCGAAAATTTTGTTACATATAGTCAATGTCTCAAATAAGTAAGCATGAATTGTCATTGCGAGCGACAGCGAAGCAATCTATTACAGGGATTGCGTAGCCCGTTCCGAACAAAGCGAAGGAATCCCTGCTGGTTTGCTTCGCCTCGCAATGGACGACTTATTTTTGTCTTTTATTATAGTTAACAGTAATTTCAGCAAAAGAATAGGAGCGCCTGTCTATGAAGACACCAACAATTTTAGTCGTGGAATGGAATGATACGTTACGAAAAGAGCTAAAACAGTTTTTGCTTCAGCAGGGGTATAATAGTATTGAAACGTCAAATAAAACAGAAGCACTTGGAATCATTCAATGCGGCGTCATTCATCTTATAATCATAGGGACACAAGACGGTGGGTGGGACAGTTTGCAGATAGCACAAGAGATACGGCAGTGGAATGGCGCCATTCCCATCATCCTGATCACCCATGATAGTACTGAAGCCCTTGCAGTCGCAGCCCTAAAACTTGGGATTAGCGACTATTTTAAGCAGCCCGTTTCGTTTGAAGAGCTTGCTATAAGTATTCGCAGATGCCTCTCCAGTTCTTCTTTTCAGACATCTTCCGGAACACATGAAACTCCACGTCAGCGCCTTTTCAATGCAGAGAAGTTCATCGGTGATTGTTTACCGATGAAAGAGATCAAGGCATACATCGGGAAGGCCGCGCAGATGGACAGTAACGTTCTCATTACAGGGGAAACCGGTACAGGCAAGGAACTGACGGCAGAACTCATCCACGAGAACAGCCAAAGGAAGAAGAATCCTTTTGTCTGTATCAACTGTGCTGCCATACCTGACACCCTCATGGAAAGTGAACTCTTTGGTTATGAACGAGGGGCATTTACCGGGGCGGATACCCTGAAGGAGGGCAAGCTGAAACAGGCTGAGGGTGGCACCGTCTTCCTCGATGAGATTGGGGACATGAGCACTTATCACCAGGCAAAGATCCTGAGGGCCATTGAAGGCAAGGAGATACAACGGATCGGGGGAAAGGGAAGCATCCCTTTAAACATCCGGTTCGTTGCCGCTACCAATAAAAACCTGGAGGAGATGGTGTCGGAAGGCAGGTTCAGAAAAGACCTCTATTACCGGCTCAACGTGGCCAGCGTCCATCTGCCTCCATTGAGGAATCGAAAAGAGGATATTCCCATCTTGCTCGATCATTACATCCGTGAATTAAACAGACGTTTTGGACGTGAGATCAAAGGGTTTTCCGGTGACACCCTGGAGTTCTTCCATACCTATGATTGGCCAGGCAACATTCGGGAGTTGAAGAACCTTTTAGAGGCCGTTATTATCAATACTCATTCCCAATGGATATCGTTTCAGGACCTGCCGGAATCGTTCCGTAAGCGTGTTGTCGACGCGGGAATATCTTCTCAGGATGAGGGGGATCGACTGCTTGCCATGCTCTTGACCACCAAATGGAATAAGGCAGAGGCAGCCAGAAAGCTCAATTGGTCCAGGATGACCCTCTACCGGAAGCTTGAAAGGTATCACATCAGTCCGGCGAAGAAGGAAGCCTCCGGACATTCATAGTGCAGCACAGCCGCAACCAGGTGCCCGCTATCGGTAGGACATGCGTCCCCGCTTGTCATTATGATGTCAACTGGGTATGGTTGATCTACCTCTTTGATTTAGGGGTATTTTAATAAACTTATCGTTCTCTGATTTCCCGAACAATATCGACAATCTCTTTTGCGGAAAGATTTAGGTTAACACCTTCAACATCAAGCGGTGATTTTTTTGCAGAAACAGGCTTTACAACAAATGCAGAACCATCCTTTCTTTTGATCAGCACTTTGCCTTCAGATCGTGCCTTTTCAAGTACAGACGATAACTTTTGTCGTGCCTCCGAAAATGTATATGTCGTCATAGCTATACCTCTCTGATTTTTACACCAGCTTGGCTGAAAAGTCATTTTCCGATTTACCTTTTGAACTATTTTGATAATAGTCCTTTAATGATATGATGATGAATTTCCGAAAGAATGTCTCTGATATTTGGCATTTCTGATTCTTTTATTTCTATCGTGGTATGTTTATGATGGGGAAACGATTGAACCTCCGGATGATGAGGAGCGTTATCATAACGAAATATCATTGCATTTTCAGAGTCCATGTAATGATATCTATAATCAAACCTGAATAAACCATTTTCATCATGAACGTGATGGAAAATGCTCAAGAAAGAATTGTCGATAAACCTGATTTTTACCTTGATATATGCTGTGTTCTGGCTTGTACAAATTTTTTGAAAATCGGAAAAAATTATTAGACGATCATCTTTTATTATCTTTTCTATTTCATCGAGATGTTCATCGATCACTTAATTAACCCTTTTAAGTTTTCCTTTGTGCGTGCCCATTCTTTAATTCCTTCAATCATCGCCTTCCACTCAAAAAAGTCTTCTTCATCCCCCATCTTTCCTTCTTGAAAAAGTTTATAAAATTCATCTGAAGAAAAATGGTATTTATTTTCAAAAATTCTACACTTTTTTTTTAACTCCTCTTGCGCTAAATCACATATCTTCTCTTCTCTTTCGATGGTTGAAACCAAACTACGCGGTATTGTCATATTCATCTCCTCTCTTTCCTACGCCATTCTATAGATTTCCCGGGATGTTTGATAAACCATTGCGATATATCCATTTTCATCGCAAAAATTACATGGTAAAAGTAGCAGAAATGCAGTGGAAAGTCAACAGATTGCAAACTTTTTTACAACACAATCACTGCCGCACGGTATTCCTATCATCAAACATTCCTTATCGATGTTACACTGTTACACAAAATGTTACACTTTTTGTTACACCTTGTTCTGTCGTATAAACCTGATATCTCACATCACCTAAATACCTATTATTTCAAACCTTTCCAACATGTCTTCATACCTTCCGGCCTGTCATTCCCACAATTTTGAACCTATGGATGTTACACCCGATGTTACACCTTTCTGTTTTCTGCGGATGGATGAGAAAATTCAATACCTGAGCAAAACCCAGCAAATACAGGCGTATTGAGGGGAAATGCATTTCAAGCCTGGTTTGGTACTAATATTGCTTCACTACTGTTTTATTAAATATTCAAGATAGCATTTGTCATTGCGAGTGAAGCGAAGCAATCTTCAGCCTTTTGCGGTCAAGAGATTGCTTCGGGCTAACGCCCTCGCAATGACGGCGGTTTTATTCCATTTGCTATATGAGATAAATAAGAATGGTTTATGAGCTGTGATACATCTAAGGGTTTTCATGATGGCGAAAAATTAGAAGGCCGGTATGCGAACACCTTCAAGGTTGGGCAAAATGCCTTTGAGATTGTGATCGACTTTGGTCAATCGTATGCGGAGGGAAAGGGGGAATGTTTCCACACCAGGATCGTCAGCAGTCCCTACTATGCAAATATCCTGTTAAAGGTGCTTCAGGATTCTATCGAGCGTTATGAGCAGACCTTCGGATCCATACCTGAAGAATACAAAGAAGGCGAATAATGCTCAGGGCTTGTTTTGAATACGAGGGCTCCAATATCGAATATTGAATATGGAATAATGAATGTCGAATGGAGAAAGAATATTTGATCTTGACGCATGTCTTCATGTACATGGGGAAACGCTTGACAGACTATGCCGTTTTTGTAACAAGTGTAAAAACCGAGAAACAAAGGGTTGAAGGGACACGGAGCACCGTGTCGGATAAGTAAAGGGTATTTTCGTACCAATACTGTAAAATTAACTATCATTCATCACGATAAAGGCAAACCCTGAGTGATCAGGGGGCGCAAAGTAACAGGGTCTTTAATCCTCTCAAATCCCCCTTTATAAAAGGGGGACTAAGGGGGATTTCAGGAAAATATAAAGACAGCCTTACTGCCGAAGATGTTTTGAATAAACGAATATTCAAAGATCTTTGCAGTAGGGCTTTTTTGTTTTTATGTATTAAGAATCATGCGCTATACATCTATTTGGGATATATAGTAAGCCAATTTAACTCAACTACGAAGCGTATTATATTCACTAATAGCCAGAGACAAGATGTTTATTCGTATGGTTACTTAGTTTTTGATTGCTTCAGGAGGTCATTAGCATAAAGGGTGAAAGACGATAATGAAAAGAACTAGCTCTCACAAACAAAACTCCAGTAAAAGAGGGCCAAAATGCTTTCACATGCCTTAACCATTGTAATGAATGAGTTGAATACACACCTCACCGAAAGCTACGGTTCTAACTCTCCTCAGGTTGGATTGAGAAATTTGGCAGAGGGATTTTCAGGTAACGCTGGCGAAAGAGACAGGCTTTACTTATCGGTAGTAAATATTAAAGACGAGAAAACCCTGAAGAATCTGCCAAACTATATACGAAACGACGCAACGCTCAGAGCAGTTTATGAAAATCCCCCTGTTTTTCTCAATTTTTTGATTCTTATGGCTGCAACTCATACGGATTACACCAACGCATTATTGATATTATCGAGGGTAATACGTTTTTTCCAGTCCAAAAACGTGTTTACGCAAGACAATGTTTCCCCTGGTTCGATAACGAATTCGAGCCCAATTAACCCTCTTGACCAATTAGAAACTTTTAAGCTTATTTTCGATTTATATTCTCCAACCTTAGAGGAAGTCAATCATTTGTGGGGTACTTTGGGGGGCAAACAGTATCCTTTTGTTCTGTACACCTTAAGAATGCTTGAAATGAAGTTCAGAGCAGTCCAAAGCGAAAGCGGGCTTATTACTGAAGTTGTCAGCAATTTCCATCACAGGAAAACGGTGGCGCCTTAATATGGGTGAGATCATTAAAAACGGATATAAACGGTTATTTGAAATACGGCTGCTCCACCATTACTGGCTGGATGATGGGGCGACGGTGTTCGATTTGATATCAACACAGACGCAACGGGACAAACGTCTGCAGTCGTATGACATGCGCCAATTCCTTACAGTGTCGCCAACGGTTTCAACTTCAAAGTCTCTCAGGGGTTTTGGGTGTATATATAAGAACACGGCACTGGGGTGCGTGGTTGCGGTTCCTCAAAATGCAGTGGTTCCGGTTGAAACGATGTTCGCATTTGCAGTGACAGTCCATGACCCTGCTTTTTATACCTACACAGCGTTGACCCTGCGGCCGCAGAAGATTCACGAGATATATCATAAGGCTGAAGATAAAACCTACCGGTTTAAGGAGGATGTGCCTGTGCTGTCCAATTTGACTGGGGCTTCGAGAGAGATCGGCAGCAATAAGGCCCTTTTCCTGTCGAGGGAATTTCCCAACCTTGCCACAGACGACAAAGTGGAATCGCTTGTGCAATCGGAAAATGCTCTATTACAATTGACCAGTGACCAACCCAGCGCAATTATTCAGCGATTAAATGCCAATAAGGACAATCTGCCCGTATTTGTCAACCAGGGGGACGTGCCGGCAATTGTGTCTCCTGCTGGCCTTGCTAATGCGCCTTCACGGGGGATAATGTTGTCGGATGATATCCCTGACAATGTGTTTGCTCTCATTCGTTTATCAGCAGTGCGGGCAGGTAATGCGGATTTCAGTTTTGTTGACGGTAATGGCCATGCGAAGGCAACCAACCCGGTTTTTCAAATCCGTTTCAAGAACCGTGCAACGTTCTGGAGATACTTTAACAAGAATACCGGCGCTGCGGTTTCTACCGAAACAGCCCCTCTTCCGTTAACCCATTATGGAAACGCGGGCACAAAGCAGAAACCGTCGCAAGGTCTGGTAAAGACGGTAAATAGCAATGACAAAATTACCCAGCTTGTATCGGAAATATTTGTGTAACATTTAATTTCAGTTCAATCAGAAAGGAGGAAATAATATGCCATCATTGTATAAAACCCCGGGGGTATACGTCGAGGAGATCCCCAAGTTCCCACCCTCCATTGCGCCGGTGGAGACGGCTATACCCGCGTTTATCGGGTATACGGAGGAGGCAATACGTAATGGTGAGTCGCTTGTTAATAAACCGACTCGAATCGAGTCCATAGCGGAGTTCGAGTTTCTCTTCGGTGGCGCTCCTTCGCAGGATGTAAACCTCTTTTTGGACACGAATAATCAGTTTATTCGAGCAGACGCTGCTGCCAAGTTATATTTATATGACAGTCTTCGCATGTTTTATGCCAATGGTGGCGGTAAGTGTTACATTTTGTCAGTCGGTCCATACCCGAACAACGTGTCTTCCGCGATGCTCGAAGCAGCAATCACCCTGCTGGAGCAAGAAGATGAACCAACGATTATCATTGCGCCGGACGCAGTCTCGGATACAAATGGACCATATGAATTTCAGAAAAAAGCACTGGCACAATGCAACAAACTGATGGATCGGGTAACCATATGTGATTTGAAAAAAACGATTGATAATACAGCATTCAATAGTTCTGTGGCAGAATTCAGGGAAAAGGTTGGTATCAACTTCCTGAAATATGGCGCCGCTTACGGCCCATGGCTTCGGGCAAATCTGCCTCGGACGCTCATGCGACGCAATGTGATCCTAAAGCGGGATGGCAGCGGGGCACCTATCCAATTGAACAGCCTGACGACAGATCCAGACATTCAGAGTCTAATTGCTGAGTTAATAAATGTAGAGAGTTTTGTAGGTGCGGCTGTCACCGCTAAAAACACTCTTACCGGTACATCCGGCAAAACATTGGAAGATGCTTTAAAAGTATTGCTCGACACCTATAATGCGACGACTTCTACTGCAACAGCTACTCAAATAGAAACAGCGCTAAAACCGGTTGCAACCTATATGATTAATATAATTAAGGCAATAAAATCACGGTATGATGCATCACCCGTTGTTGCAAACAGTCGCTTTAAACTGAGAGACGACATTGATAAATATCTTAACGGTCAACAAAATCCTTTAAAAGTGTCGCTAAGAAACGTAGCAGACCATCAT
The DNA here is from genome assembly GCA_013360945.1 of Candidatus Brocadia sp. Taxonomy (GTDB): domain Bacteria; phylum Planctomycetota; class Brocadiia; order Brocadiales; family Brocadiaceae; genus Brocadia. Next base: position 27,797 of record JABWAQ010000047.1, on the reverse strand, counting down.
AAATTTCTAAGTGGCCTAACACCCCCTACCAATGTAGTTAATCTTTTAACAACCGGAGCAGATTTAGATACTGTGGCGGCCTTCCTCGGTTTTACCGATGGTACTACCTTACTGACACCTCCTGTCCCTCCTGCTGTCACAGGTGCATATGCTTCTGCTGCAACAGCCAAACAGCGGGGTGATATAGCAATTGGCGTGGCACTGTCAGGTGTAAAAGAGGCAATTGCCTTTTTCAATTTTCTTGAATCAACTCAAAACAACTATGAAAAAACACTCAACGATGCCCTGTTGGAAGCGTTTGGCACATATAAAGAGCTAGTGACGAAAGCTGCCGAAGCACTCAACCTTCTTCCGCCCAGTGGCGCTATTGCAGGCGTTTATGCGTCTGTTGATCGCGATAGGGGTGTTTGGAAAGCACCTGCTAATGTCAGCTTGAATTCTGTAATTGGTCCTGCGGTGAAAATAACCCATGAGCAGCAAGCCGAGTTTAACGTGGATGTCAACGCGGGGAAATCCATCAACATCATCCGTGCTTTTACTGGCAAAGGAAGCCTCGTCTGGGGCGCCCGCACCCTTGCAGGAAACGACAATGAATGGCGCTATATCAATGTGCGCAGGTTTTTCAACTTCGTTGAGGAGTCGAGCAAAAAGGCCACAGAGCAGTTTGTCTTTGAACCGAACGATGCCAATACCTGGGTGCGCGTGCAGGGAATGATCGAAAATTTCCTAACCTTCCTCTGGCGGCAGGGCGCCATGCAGGGGATTAAGCCGGAACACGCATTCTATGTTGCTGTTGGGCTTGGCAAGACCATGACCCCCCTCGACATCCTCGAAGGCCGTATGATTGTCGAAATCGGCATGGCTGTCGTTCGCCCGGCTGAATTCATTATCCTCAGGTTTTCCCATAAAATGGCAGAGTCATAATAGCTGACGAAATCAAGAATAAACCGGATCGAATCCAGTATTGAGAAAGGAGAATAACTATGGCGCAGGAATATCCATTACCCAGATTTCACTTTCAGGTGGATTGGGGTGGGGCAAAAATCAGTTTTACGGAAGTAACAGGACTTGTTATGGAGAGGGAGAAGATCGAATACCGGCACAGTGACAGCAAGGACTTCAATAAAATCGCCATGCCAGGACTGATCAAGAATAACAACATCACCATGAAGCGCGGCAAATTTGAGAAAGATTTCGATTTCAACACATGGATGGACGATGTGGCCAACGAGAGGGCTAAAAACCGGCGTGATGTGGTCATCCGATTGTTGAACGAAAAGCACGAACCTGTGGCAGCCTGGTCGGCCGTTAGATGCTTTCCGGTAAAGGTTACAGCCGCTGATTTGAAATCTGACGCGAATGAGGCTGCGATAGAAAGTATTGAGATTGCCCATGAGGGTTTGAAATTGATGAAAGTTTAATGAGATGAGCCATGAGCGACTATTATCCGCCGTGGGGATTTTACTATCAGGTCAAATTCGGCATCAGCCAGAATGAGAATGACGTGCGTTTTCAGACGGTTTCAGGGTTGTCCGTAGAATACGACATGGAAGAGTATAAGGAAGGCGGCGAAAATCGCTTTGTCCACAAGCTGCCCGTGCGCACAAAATATGCGGATCTGGTGCTGAAGCGCGGCATGCTGACGGATTCTGAAGTAATCAGGTGGTTCCTCAATGCCTTTCGTGACCGGGAGTTTAAGCCCACAGAAGTCAGCATTATTCTGATGAACGAAAAGAGCGAGCCTTTGCGTACCTGGAATGTGGCTCATGCCATTCCCAGGAAGTGGGTTGTCAGTGACTTGAATGCCAATGAAAATTCCGTTGTCATAGAGACGATGGAGCTTTCCTATCGTTATTTTACGATTCCCTAGAGCGGCAAAACAGCAACCAAATCCCCATTAAGAAAGGGGGTGAAGGGGGTTGTAAAAAACTTGCAAAAAGAGAAGTTTTTACAAGGTAACACTATAAGGGTACAAACGGAAGTTACTTATGCCTATCGAAATTAAAGAACTCCATATACGCGTTGCAGTCAATGCCGCGCAGATCGGACAAGCGGGGGGAGTACGAACGGCTGCTTCCGGCAGCAACCCTGCTGCTGATAATGAGAGAGAGGCTATCGTGGCGGAATGTGTGGAGCAGGTATTGCAAATTATCCAAAATAAGGCGGAGCGCTGATGGCTTACGGTAAATTGGAGAAGATGCTGATCCTCGCCTTCGATAGCTCAGAATCCGCTGAAAGCGGCGGAAAAATGGAGGCGAAAGACAGTTTTGAGGCATTGATCAACCCTGAAACTTACACGCTTGACTATAAACTCAAGTTTTCTGAGTCGGGGCAGGGACAGGGAACGAGCGGTAAGCAATTAAAATACGAGTATACCGAACCGGAGGAAATCACCTTTGAGTTTCTGTTTGATAATACGGGGATTATTGACGGTAAACCACATGATTCAATTGCAGACGACATAAAAAAGTTCAAACAGGTATTGATTGAATACAAGGGTGATGCCCACGAGCCGCGCCACTTCAAGCTGGTGTGGGGTGAAAATTCGATTTTCAAGGGCAGGGTAACTGAAGTCGGTATTACTTATAAGATGTTCAAACCCGACGGGACTCCTATTCGGGCAACAGCTAAAGTCAAGTTTAAAAGCAGCATTGAAGAACAAAAACGGGCGGCAAAGGAAAATAAAAAATCATCTGACCTGACGCACATCCGTAAGGTAAAGGCTGGCGACACCCTGCCGCTTATGTGTTACCGCATATACGGAGACGCGAAACATTATCTTAAGGTTGCGGAAACAAACGGCCTTGGTAATTTCCGGTTGCTGACACCGGGACAGGACATTGCCTTTCCGCCAATTGAAAAAACGGGCAAGCAACGGTGAACAACGAATCTACTATTCCAACACCAGCAACACCCGATGTATGCACCGTTGGCATTCTTGTCGACGGAAAAGAAATTCCCGGTAAATTCCATGTGTTATCGGTTTCTGTGACGAGGGAGTTGAATCGTATTCCGTCAGCAGTGATTCAACTTCTCGATGGGGAGGCTTCCAGATCGACCTTTGAGGCGAGCAATAGCGATCATTTTATCCCGGGCAAAAAGATTGAGATTCAACTCGGCTATCGTTCGCAGAATGATCCGGTTTTCAAGGGTATTGTGGTCAGGAATGGCATCAGGATACGTAAGAACGGCAGCTTTCTCACAGTGGAATGCCGGGACGAAGCGGTGAAAATGACCAGCGGCGTAAAGAGCTGCTATTTTATAGATAAAAAAGACAGCGATATTATGGAAGAAATTATCGGGTCATACTCCTTGCAAAAAGATGTGAAACCAACGAAGCCAGCCTTGAAAGAGGTTGCCCAATACCATTCCACAGATTGGGATTTCATCTTGTGTCGTGCTGAAGCCAACGGGCAGGTCGTTATGGTAACAGATGGAAAAGTTATGGTGACCCAACCGGCCATCGGGGATGAGCCGGTGGTTAGCGTTAAATATGGAGCCACGTTATTGGAACTGGATGCTGAAATAGATGCGCGGCGCCAGAGCAAAGGCATCAAGGCGGGCAGTTGGAATCCGGCAGAACAAAAAGTTACGGAAATGGAGGCAAAAGAGCCTCCCGCGATGAACACCGGAAATCTTTCACCGGAAAGCCTGGCTGACGTCATCGGCGGAGAAAAACATGATATCAGGCACGGAGGCATGCTCAGTGAACCTGAACTGCAGGCCTGGGCAGACGGCCGATTGCTGAAGGAGCGTTTGGCCAAGGTGCGCGGCAGGGCAAAGTTCCAGGGGTTTGCCGCGGTCTTGCCGGGTAAAATCATCGAGGTGACCGGCATTGGTGAGCGATTTGAAGGGAAAATGTATGTCTCCGGCGTTCGCCATATGGTGTCAGGCGGCAATTGGGAAACAGACGTTCAGTTTGGGTTGAGCGCTGAACTATTCGCCGAAACCTATAATCTGCGCCCCTTGCCTGCCGCCGGCTTAATGCCCGCGGTGAGCGGCCTGCAAATCGGGGTTGTCACCGTGCTGGAAAATGATCCGGATGGCGAGGATCGGATAAAAGTCCGGCTTCCTTTAGTCAGCGATGCCGAAGAGGGTATCTGGTCCCGTATCGCCACACTGGATGCAGGAAAAGGGCGAGGCACTTTTTTCCGTCCTGAAATTGGCGACGAGGTGGTAGTGGGATTCCTCAATGACGATCCGCGCCATCCCGTAGTGCTGGGGATGTGCCACAGCAGCGCCAAGCCTGCCCCTGAACCGGCAAAAGATAACAACCACCGGAAGGGATATGTCAGCCGCGAAAAAATGGAATTTATTTTTGATGACGAAAAAAGAGTTATCGTGCTTGGAACACCGGGCGGAAACAAAATCACTTTGTCAGAGGAAGACAAGGCCATCGTCGTTGAAGACCAAAATGGTAATAAAATGACGTTAAATGACAGCGGGATAAAAATCGAGAGCAGCAAGGATATCGTGATGAAGGCCACCAAAGACATCAAATTGGAAGGTATGAACATCGACGTAAAAGCCCAAACCGCCTTCAAGGCTGCAGGAACAGCCAACGCTGAGGTTTCCGGGGCGAGCACGACAATAAAAGGGAGCGCCACCACCGTGATACAGGGCGGGGTTGTTCAAATCAACTGATTCATCGATAGGAGGGAAGTGAATATGTTACCTGCAGCGCGTGTAACCGACATGATTGTCAGTACCGCAACATTGGGAGTTCCAACGCCGATCATCCCGCCGGGTGCACCAACGGTCTTGATTGGAGGGCTTCCGGCGGCGCGTATGGGTGATACGTGCGGCGTAGACGCTATTGTCAAAGGTTCAGCCACCGTGATGATCGGCGGAATGCCAGCCGCCAGAATTGCGGATTTAACCGCATCAGGCGGAGCCATAATGCCCCCCGGGGCGCTAACGGTACTGATTGGAGGGTAATAGCAATGAACAAAGAATTTCTGGGTCGGGGGTGGTCTTTCCCCCCTTCATTCAATCGAACCTTCAAGGGCGTGGAAATGCTTGAGCAGGAGGCTGATGTCGCCTCCAGCCTCGAAGTGCTCCTCAGCACTATGCAGGGAGAGCGGGTGATGCAGCCACAATACGGGTGCAATCTGGAAGAACTGGTCTTTGAGAGTCTGGATACGCGCATGAAGACCCTGATGGCGGATAAAGTGGAGTCTGCCATTCTTTACCACGAACCGCGTATCGAGTTGGAAAAGGTACGCCTGGATGAAAGCCGTGAGCTGGAGGGCGTTGTGCTGATAGAAATCGCCTACCGGGTGAAATCCACCAATTCGCGGTTCAATTTTGTTTATCCCTACTACAAATTGGAGGGAACAGACATTAATCTCACCACAACGGTTCATCTTCTGCCTGAGAAAGATTGATATATGGATACGGTTACAAATTGCACACAAAACACTGATTCCCTAAAGCTTGTCCGCGAAGGCACAAGCCAGGAACAGCGCTTTCCTCCGGCGCTCGATCCTGCATACGCCCCTGTGGACGAGCATGGCGTGGCCCAACGTATAGTCTTTGCGCGGGCATATGCTGCCTATCTAAAATATTACAATTCTAACAACGCCTGGGAAGGCGATTGGCAGGCATTTTTTAACAATGATGTGTCGGTCCTGCTGGCGGTTGCAACAGTGCAGGATGTGGATGATTACAGATCCAGGATAAAAGGATATTTTGATTTTTTAAAAAACCGTGACAATCAATCAAAAGAACAGGACTTGAAAGACAATTTAGGCTATCTGTTCAGTTGCGCCGGCACTCTTGCCAAACAGTTGGATGTGTTGAAAGAAGGGTTGCCAGTCGAAATTCCCCTCAAAGTTGCCCTGCAGAATCTGATTCAAAGCCAATTGTCACCTGTGTTCAAAAGACTTATAGCTTATTACAAAGCGGATTTGCTCTTGTCCGCTTCGAATCATTTGGTTGCAGATACTCAGCCTGGCATAGTCGTTTTAGGTAAACTAACGGTATCCTTTAAGAACATTTATCAGGATGGTTTATCCAAAGACTGGACGGATAACGCTGCCAACTGGGGCGCTTATACAAGTACAATTCCTGCAGATTCATCGGTTTACGGTTCGGGTTCGACTATTTTCGAACGCATCAATCATATCGCTACGCACAATCTCTTTACTTCTATATTCGATCAGTTTCTGAAGGCATATGCCCGCACTGTCAAGGAAGCAGAACAGGCGTTGGAAAGAACCTTTACCGAATGGGACCGCCACGAGCCGCATTATGCGCTGTTTCTTACCTTCCTGCGTTTGTTTGAGTTTGTCCGTACGGAAATGAATACGCTCACAGGGCGGCACCTGGATTTTTATTACCGGGAAATCCTTCGTCTCAAGGAAAAGTCCGCTGAACCAGGACATGCGCATCTGCTGGTCGAACTGGCGAAACAGGTTAACAGCCATGAATTCAAAAAGGGTGAACTGTTCAAGGCAGGGAAAGATGATCTAGGTAAAGACGCTTTTTTTGCAAATGATTTCGATTTTGTCGCAAACCAGGCAAAGGTAATGGAATTGAAGACGGTTTACCGGCATGGTGAAGAAAAGGTGGGAAAAGCACAGTCCGGTATACATCAGGGCAGATTGTATGCCTCCTCGGTCGCCAATTCCGATGATGGAATCGGGGCGGAACTGACTTCCGTAGACAAGTCCTGGCATCCCTTTCACAATAAAATCTATCGGGATGGGGCGTTGTCGGAAATCAAAATGCCAAAGGCGGAAGTCGGTTTTGCCATTGCCTCACATTATTTGCTGATGGCAGGTGGAACTCGAACAATTACGGTCAAGTTTACGACAACATCTCTGTCTAATAATTTGAAATTATCCAATGAGGATATGGATTGTTTCTTAACCACTGAAAAAGAGTGGTTTGCAGGGAAGGTCTCAGGATTTAATAAAGAAAATACCAGTAAACTAAGCTTAAAAATCGAGTTGTCCGGCGCCGATCCTGCCATAGTGCCTTATTTAGCTAAAACGCACGGCTATAACTTCGCCACTAACCTGCCGGTATTATTGGTAAAACTAAAGCATAGGGATGATTCTCCATATCTCTACCCTCAACTTCAAGATGTCGTTATAGAAAAAATCGATCTTACCGTTAATGTCACGGGACTTAAAACCCTTGCTGTTTCCAATGGCTTCGGTCCGGTGGATATCTCTAAACCATTTCAGCCATTTGGCGCATCACCGGTAAAAAATAGCGCGTTAGTCATCGGATCAAAAGAGGTCTTTCAAAAAACGCTGAGTTCTGCCAAGGTTAAGGTGGAGTGGCAAAGTGCTCCTGCTCCATACAAGAATAAAACGGTTAATGTTAAAATCGATTATCTTCTGGCTGGAGTGTGGCAACCGTCCAGCATTCCATCGCCAACAACAATAACGAGTAGTTCGTTCTCCTTATTGGGCGGAGGCTATAGTCCGTACATCGATGCCCCCGATCTATCGGAATCAGTGCATTACAATCCTTCCTCCCGGCATGGCTTTGTCAGGCTAAAATTAGACAATGATTTTGGCCAGAATGAGTATGAACAGGCATTGAGTGCTTATATAAAAAAAGTTGTTGATAAAACTCTCACAGTTAACGATATTAAACCACTGCCGCCAATTGGCCCCTTCGTGACAGAGCTAACACTGGATTACACAGCAACACAACCAATAACCCTCAACAATGCAAACAAATCTAATTTTGATGAACGTCAGTCTCGATTCTTTCATATCACCCCCTTTGGTCATGCCGAACAACACCCGTTTCTTAATTTGGCCAAAAAAGTTTTCTTTCTGCCACAGTTCAACTTTCAGCGCGATGGTGTCGTTAATACTAGTGAAGCAGAATTCTACATCAGCCTTACCGATCTCAAACCGCCGCAAAATCTTGCCCTGCTCTTTCAGGTGGCTGACGGTACAGCCGATCCGCTTTCTGAAAACCCGGAGATCCATTGGAGTTATCTCCGTGACAATGAATGGGAACCCTTTGCCAGAGATGACGTGGAAGACAAGACCGGCGGACTCCTCAACTCGGGCATCATCACCTTCGTCATATCCCGGGATGCTTCGGATACCAATACTTTGTTGTCGGCCGGGATGCACTGGCTGCGGGCGGCAGTGGCGTCCGGAAGCGAGGCCGTGTGCCGTTTGCGACTGGTAGCGGCGCAGGCGCTGAAGGCCACTTTTACGGATAAAGACAATGATCCGTCCTTTCCGGCTAAGGCGCTGGAATCAGGGACCATCAGTAAACTGGAACAGCCCGACGCTGCAGTCAAAAAAATCACGCAGCCCTTTGCTGCCTTCGGTGGAAGAGGAAAGGAAGATTCTAAGGCATTTTATACCCGTGTCAGCGAGCGGCTGCGCCACAAGGACCGCGGCATCGCCCTGTGGGACTATGAGCGGTTGATCCTGGAGGCGTTTCCGCAAATCTATAAGGTCAAATGCCTGAATCACATGCAGTACGAACCAAACGAAAGCGGGACGGGTATTTACCGGGAACTTGCCCCTGGGCATGTTACTGTCGTCACCATTCCAAACCAGCAGTTCCACAACCTCCGCGACCCGTTCAGACCCTACACAAGCCTGGGACTTCTTGATGAAATACGCGCCTTCCTGAGCAAGCGTCTATCATGTTTTATCAGGCTGCATGTCAAAAATCCACAGTTTGAAGAGGTCCGTGTTAAATGTGAAGTCCGCCTGAAAGACGGTCTCGATGAGACTTTCTATTTAAGCAAGCTGAAGGAAGCCATTACCCGTTTCCTCTCTCCCTGGGCATTTCCCGGCGGCGGCAGTCCTTCCTTCGGTGGAAAAGTCTATAAATCGGTGCTGATCAATTTTGTGGAAGACCTGCCGTATGTGGATTATGTGACAGATTTTCAGCTATTCCACACCTTCAATGACAATCCGGAGACAGTTGAAAAGAACGAGGTTGAAGGATCCATGGCAATTTCTATCCTGGTTTCAGACAAGGAACATGATATTAAAACAATTAACCCCGCCATGGCAGAAACACCTGGCGAGAAATGTCCGTGTGAGGCAACATGAGTCAGCTATCTAAAACCATACCAAAAAATCCTGAATTGAAACCTGCCGAGGATTTCTACCGCCTCCGTAGGGAAGGAATAGGCTTTCTTGAGCAGATGGGCAGTTCTCTGTGGACCGATTTTAATATCCATGACCCGGGGATTACCATCCTCGAGGCACTCTGTTATGCCCTTACGGATATTGCCTATCGTGCGGGCTGGGATGTCAATGACCTTTTGGCGCCGGAACCGAATAAACCGTTCCCAAAACAGGCATTTTTTACCGCAAGGGAAATTTTAACCGTAAATCCCTGGACGCCAGATGATTTTCGCTGCCTGCTCATTGACCTTGAATTGGTGCGGAATGCCTGGATTTTTTGCAAGAAATGCGCATGTGACGTCTCTTATTATGCGTGGTGCGAAAAAGACAAATTGAAACTGTCATACCAGAAGCCAAAGACACAACTACAAATACAGCCCAAAAAAGTTGAACCTCAGGGTTTATATGATGTGTGAATGATCACAAGATCGAATATGCCGCAGTTGTTCCTGATAAAGATGACAAGAACTATTCTGTTACTATAGAATTGCGTTTCCCCAAGCAAAGCATCGAAAACAGCACGGAATGGAAATCGTTTCAAAACGATTCGGAAGACTTCACCGTAATCCTTACGCGGCTTGGTGCAACAAAAACCTTTGATGTGTTTACCGAGCCAAGCCTGAATAATGATGAAGAGAGAGATGAATATATACGCAGGCATTGGAAGGGTGTATTTTACCTTGACCTCGAAATTCAATATTCTACAAAGTCCTTCATCATTGAAAACGTTACCATGCGTCTGTTCAGTGATGCGGCTGCACGACAAGCCGCTACGACCAATGGCTTAAAAGAACTGTTCGAAAAGGAAAAGGTGGGGGTGGGTAAATCCGTTATCCAGCGTTACCGCGACAAGACGAAGAAGGCGAAAGAATCTATCACAAGTGCAAAGGCAGCATTGCAAAATCATCGAAACCTTGATGAGGACTATTGCCGTGTCAAGGTCGTCGGTATCGAAGATGTCGCCGTTTGTGCTGATGTTGAATTGAAACCAGATGCCGACATTGAATGGGTGCAGGCGCGTATCTGGTTTGAGATCGAGAAGTATTTTAACCCGCCTGTGTCTTTTTACACATTGCAGGAATTGATGGATGCCGGAGAACCGGTCGAAGAAATATTCAACGGACCGGAGCTTAACAGCGGTTTTATCAAGGGAAAGGATCTGGAAGCTGCCTCTTTGAAATCCGTGCTGCAGGTTTCGGATATCATCAACTGTTTGATGGACATTGATGGCGTAATCGCTGTCAACCAGTTGCAACTCGTTAAGTACGATGCCGAAGGCAATATCGTCAGGGGCGCTGCCGACCCGACCTTCGACGGCAATGGAAAACCTGGCTTCGATACCAGCAAAACCAGTGCATCCTGGCTGTTGTATATCAGCGGCCAGCATCAGCCAAGACTCTATCTGAATGGTTCGCGTTTCCTCTTTTATAAAAACGGACTCCCTTTCCGTCCGCGCATGGATGAGGCCAGAGACACCCTTACCCAACTGCGCGGCGAGGCAGAGCGCCCAAAGGTTAAAAGCGCGCCAAAAGACTTACCTGTCCCCGCGGGTAAATATCGCAATCCCGATGATTATTTTCCAGTTCAATACAGCTTTCCTTCGACCTATGGCATTGGTCCGGACGGGCTGCCGTCTCATGCTTCCGATGCGCGGAAGGCGCAGGCAAAACAATTAAAGGCTTATTTGATGGTCTTCGAGCAACTGCTGGGCGATGCATTGGCGCAACTGGCTCATACTGCCGAGCTATTTTCCATCGACACCGGAGACAAGCGCACGTATTTCGTAAAAGAGTTTACGGATAAGTTGATACAGGGCTTCGATGAGATTAAGAGCGGTCTGGATAAAAGCGCTGTGGAAGCCATCGCCGAAACCTTACAGGAGTCCCAGGAACGCCGAAACCGGTTCCTGGACCACATCATGGCCCGTTTTGGCGAGCAGTTTGGCGAATATGCATTGTTGCTCAACAGCCTGGAAGGCCAACAGGTGGCGCTCAAGCAGTTGATCAAAGACAAGATTGCATTCCTCAGGGACTATCCGCCCGTCAGCCATGACCGGGCTAAAGCATTTGATTATACAAAACCCCCTGCACCGGATAATATTCCGGCCCTGAAGAAACGTATCAACCTGTTGCTAGGCCGTCCCGATTTGAGATTCATTGTGGTAGAGCATCTGTTGCTGCGTCCCAAATTCCCGGGCGATGCGCTCTATCCAGTCTGTGCGGATGGCCCCTGCAATACGTGCGGTGACGAAGACCCCTATTCTTTCCGTCTGACCTTTGTAATGCCGGGCTGGGTAGAGCCGTTCAACAAAAACATGGAGATGCGGGATTTTGCTGAACGCACCATCCGGCAGGAAACGCCCGCGCACCTTTTGGGTAAGATATGTTGGGTCAATAACGATGGTTTTGTCGAAGACCTCTGTGATCCGGTCATCGGAGAATTAGCGGAGCTCGTTGAAGGGGAGGGACAGACAGACGAGGGGGAAAGACCCTCCGAAACCGATGCATGTAAGTGCGCTATAAATATCTATACGGCCTTCAGCAAGGTCTTCAGCGAATGGTATAAAGGCAAAACCCTGGACTATATTCACCCCGAACCCATGAAAAATGACCTGGAAACGGAATTTAGCAGAACAGTAAAGCCCGATGACATTTCCTGCACTGCACTTTTAAATCTATTGTGGTCTGAAATTCAGGAGAAAATGGTTGAGCATTTCCAATGGGTGGCATTCAATAGATGGCAGTTCGATAGGTTTGAAGATGCCTGGAACAAGTGGTTAGAGGTCAATGCAGAAATCGACTGGATGGAAGAGCGCCTGCATGAGCGTGTAAAGGCCATTCTTGCACAGAACCTGGTATCCATTTCTGATCCCGATAAATCCACAGAAGATGCCTTGTGTGAATGCGCTGCTGCAATTTTGACGCAATGTGGCACGGATTTTCATGGTTGGCTTGAGGACAATTTTACTGCGGGAAGAACTCCCGATGAATTTATCCCTGAGCTTAAGATTGAACCGGAACTGAAGTTGTGCGATGGCTTTACTTTCAAAAACAGTAACAGTACTGCTGAAGCAATTAAAACGCTGCTGGAAAATCGCTACAATGCCTATAAAAAAGTCTCTTACCGCCTTCTGGTCGTGGTGGATCTGCTCAACAGATTGAGCAATATTTATCCTGCTGCTACCCTGCACGATTGTGAAGAAGGCAATGATCAAAACCCGGTCCGCCTGGGAAAAACAGCTTTAGGAAATTGACGGAGGTATTTATGGAACCTACTGAAAAAAGTGAAAGTTATCCGGTCTTTGAACCTAATCAGGTCCTTTCATACGGGCATCTGAATCAGGCTTTCAATTACCTGGATGAGCAGGAACGGTTGGCGCGCGCCAACCTCATCGGCATCGGTATTGTCTGCGGCCTGGAGATTCGTTACAACCCCGCTGAGCCTGCGGCAATATACATTTCCAAAGGCTGCGGCGTTACGTCTGAAGGTTACCTGATTGTGGAATCTGATGATGTGTCATTGGTTTCGTACCGGAAGTACGAACTGCCGGGCGATCCTGACTACCCTTCGCTCAAAGACAGTTCATCTCCCCAGGTGCAATACCCTCTGTGGGAGTTGTTTCCGGCAGGCGAACCTGATACAACGCCGCTAGCGGCAAGTTTCCTGAACGACAAAGCGGTTCTGCTGTTTCTTGAATTGAAAAGGGAAGGATTGCGCAATTGCAGTCCCAATAATTGCGATGATAAGGGTGCCAAGATCACGGCGACGATCAGGCGTTTGCTAATAAAGGTCGAGGATTTGGCAAAAGTTATTGCAACGGCCAACCAGGTGGAGGGAAGCCTGACGCTTGCCGACCTTGACAGCGCGCTCTCGGCCAGACTCAACCTGCCCGATGTGCGCCTGCCTCGTTATGATGCGCCGAACACCAGTCCCGCGACCTCCCGTGATGTGCTGGCGGCGTTTCACGCCCTGTTTCATGCCGGCAAACTCGCGCTGCAAACGGGAACGGCGCTGACCGCCGCATACCATGCATTCAAACCGATCGTGCAGGGAGCCTATCCGTCGAATCCGTTCGCCGGGTTCGCCGCGACGTTCGGTTTTTTGGACAATGCGCCGAAAACGGCGGCCCAAGTCCTGTTCTTGTCGTACTACTATGATTTGTTTGACGATCTCTTGAAGGCCTACGACGAGTTTCGCTGGAAAGGGGCGGAACTCCTGTGCGCCTGTTGTCCACCGGAGGGCCTGTTTCCTCGTCATCTCATGGCAGGGGTGCTGTTCCCGAACTCGGTCCCGCAACCGGGACTCTATCGGCATCCGTTTCTGGCCTCTCCCGCCGTTGGTGATTGCGTGGAGCGGACAAAGGAACTCCGTCAGCTGTTCCAGCGCCTGGTTGAAATGATCGCGCAGTTTTCCAATGAGCCCAAGCTGCCCGTGGTCAAATCACGCTCAGTGACCGATCCCCAGATCCGTATCACGCCGAGCAAGACGGGTGATGTGCCGCTGTCCGACCGGGCGATCCCGTACTATTACAGGCAGGAAGGCACGCCGCCGCTCTATCGTCTCTGGAGTGCCGAGAAAAGCCGGCGGAACCGGGACCATCACAATCTGAGCTATCACTCCGATGAATACACACCGCAGGCGCCTGCCTTCGTCACCGAGGCCTTGCGCTACGACCTGGAACCGTACAACTTCCTGCGGATCGAAGGACATTTGGGAAAAGAGTACCAGTCCGTCCTGAACACTCTCCTGTCCCTGAAAACGCGGTATCGCCTCCCCATCGAGATCATTGCGCTGCGCGCAGGGGCGTTTGATGAGAGCATTTCCGTTGATCTGAGCAAGGAAGAGTGCCGCTTTCATGACTTGGAAACCCTGTACGACGCGTTGCGGGAAGAACTCGTCTCCGCCTTGTGCGAAGGCGTGATGTATCTCTATGGTGTTGCGCTCGACAGGACAGTCGCCAGCCTGGTCGGGGGAACGCCCAAACTTCCCTTGTTGAAAAGGTACTCTCCAAATTTTCTCTATGGAGACAGTACGGTAGGCGCCTGGTATGAAAAATATCTTGCTCTCCTGCAAGGGCGCCCATACATTGACGTTGATCAGGCCAATGTGGACCAGAATGCGGTGCTTACGGTCTATTGCGTCCTGTTTGCCGGCACCACCGATCTGCCTCAAAAGAATTTTGCGCATGTCGTATCAATTTATTATCTGACGAAACTCGCCGAGGTGCTGCCTGCCAGTTTAGACGCCTTGGGCTTTGCAGATTTTCAGAACAAGTACCAGGATCTCATGGGCCTCATTCGGTTCTTCCGGAGCGAGGCCGTGGCAAACATTTCGGCCGAGTTCAAAAACTTCATTCCTCAGGAAGATTTGATCGATCACTTCGATGAAGTGCTCTTCTCTTGCAAACTCGAGCCCATCCGGGCAATCCATGAGGAGTACGTGCGTCGCCTCCGCGAAGTGAAACAAAAGCAGTTCTTCAGCATGTTCCTACGCGACCATCCAGGCATCCAGCATAAAGCCGGCGTTCCCCTCGGCGGCACCTTCATTCTCGTCTATCACGAAGAACCGGCCAGCCTGAAAAAGGATGTCGATCTTGAGGCGATCAAGGCCGTGACTTCCGTCGCCATCCCGATCGGGCGCAAGGCGATGGTCGCCAAGGAGGCTCTCTCGGGGGCATTGTCCCGGATGAGTAAGAAGGCGGAATATGCCGAGGATGCCGATATTAAGCTGCTCTTCGGTGCATTGACCGGCCGGGTTCCGGATTTCAAGAAGACAAGCGGCCCGCTATCGGATGCCGACAAGATCATCGACGCGACAGTCGGGGAACTCGCCGATGGAACCGTCATCGCCGACTTTTTCCTGCCCTATCTCTGTTGTTCGGGGCGCCCATCAGTACAGTTCGTGTTACCAAAAATAGCTCCGACCTTCACTGTGCAGATGGCTTGCACGAGCCCGAACAACCAGGCGGAAGTGACCGTGACGCCCAAGGGAGGGGAGGGTCCCTATAGTTATAGGCTCGGAGACGCGGACGTCTTCCTCCCCCTGACCGGCACACTCATGCTGCCTGTCGGAACACATACTTTGGTCATACAGGACAGCGCGGGAACGGAATCGGCGCCGCGATCGCTGACCGTGCCGGCGCCCTTGACGATCGAGAAAGAGACCTACATCGATAATGTGGTCGCAAAGATGTATCAGGTCAGATTTCTTATTTCCGGCGGCACAGCTCCATACCAAGCCGAAACCGGGACGGTGGTGGCAAGTGCATTCACCAGCCTCTCGGTGACCAGCGGAGAAGCCGTGGTTGTGAACATCACCGATAGCGCCGGCTGCAAGGTCTCCCGAGAGTTCAGGCACACAGTCTGCGATCTGCCCTGCGGCGGTGTCTCTCATCGCTGCGCCTACCGTCTGTGGCTCCAATCTCCTATCGGTGAAGCTTCTTATAAAGCGTATCAACAAGAGGGAGAAGCGGTCAAACTTCGATTCAACGGCACAAACATTGAGCTGCATGGGACGAACGCCACCCTACAGGCCGAAACAGCGCAGTTGAACGGCTCATTCGAGAACACCATTGCCGGCATCGTCAAGAAGCTGAACGCCGTCCTGAACCAGGCGCTGGTGACCGCGCTCGGCCCTCAGGGGAAGAATCGGTTGGTTCTAAGGTATGAGCAGGCGTCCACAGACCTGTTTGGAGTGCTCTGGATCGAACACTTTGTCTGCGAGACGTTCAGCATCGAATTCAATTTCTCATTCGCCAAACCCTCTCCCGAATTCAGTTTGATCTGGCGTTATACCAATGAACCGGACGCCACGGGCGCTCCCTTCACCGGGGCCATCATGATCAATAGGATGCTCAATAACAAGGAAACGCGCATCCCCGCATTCGATTGCAGCGAGCGAAATCAGTGCCTTGGCAGTGAATACAAGAAACTATGTGACGGCCCTGATCCCAAAACTGAAGTCACTATTGAGCAGAATGAAGAAAACGGGTTCACATTTGCTGGTAAGGTGAATAACATGCAAGAGACTGAGATTATCGGATGGGTCTGGGACGCTCCGATTGCCCAACCGACAGAACCATTTTATGAGGGTCAAAAAGTGGAAGCACAACTGCTAAAACCTGGTGGTCTAGTCAGGCTTACTGCTATTACGAAAAAAGGTTGTTTCAGCTTTGTACAAAAAAATATTGAACAATGAACCACATAATCCAGAAACAATATCTCCACGTCGAGCTAAACGGCACGGAATCTGATGGAATGGCCTTGCAGCGCAGCTTGCCGGACATGTTGCAGCATAGGTTGCTGCCAGCCATCGAGCAGGTCCTGGAACGTTTTACACCACAAGAGGGACATCTTTTTATAGAAAGACTGGAAATCGACGCCGGAACCATGACGCTCGAACAATTGGAGCACAAACTGGTAGAATCTGTGGCGCAGGCCCTTGAAAAATCGCTTCGCGGACATACCTCGCCGGGAGAAGTGTCTGCGATGGTGATTTCCGGTAACACACGGTACAAAACAGGGCAGCAGTCCATCAATGAAGCATTGGCCCATTTTTTAAAATTCGGCAGCCTGCCCTGGTCATTCCGCTTGCCGGACGGAGCCACCTTGGAACAGATTATACTCGATTCATGGCAAGATGCGGAGAAATCAGGCGTTGATCCTTTGGCTGGATGCGATGAGATGCTGCGGACGCTTGCTGACGTTACGGCGCGGAAGCGCCTGGTACGGCAATTTTCCCCGGCTTTGTTGGAAACCCTGATCTCCCGGCTTTCTCCTAAAGACAAGGCGGTAATGGATGGGGTTTTACAGACACTCCGCAGTTCAGCTATGCCATCTGTTGATAGAAAATATTTTGAACGACTCCTATGGGAAACGGCCTTTGCCAAACTTGCGGAGGGGCGCATCCTGACATCAATGGACCTTGTCAGCGAAGCCTGGCGTACCATGCCTGTCACAGCAACAGGACATGCTGAACTGGCAAGGGTCCTGAAGCTTCACTGGCCGGGCGTAACCAAAAGGGTCCCCACAAAGTCTGAAGGAATGAAAAAAATTAAAAAATCAATAACTCCACGACTTTCCGGATTGAATAAAGCCTCAATTACTGATGGACATTCCGGAGACAGGGAAGAAATATGTTTTGAACCGACTGCTGAAAATCTCCCTGGGTCTGATAAAAAACCCATCATGAGAAGCACACATCCCGATGCAGAAGAGGGCCTTTATATTGAGAATGCAGGCTTGGTTTTATTGCATCCTTTCCTGCCACAGTTTTTTACGGGGCTGGGCATCGCTGGGGAAGACAAACTCCTGCTGCCCGAGCGCGCTTTGTGCCTGCTCCATTTTTTGGCTACCGGTCAGGTCATTGCACCGGAGCATGAGTTGGTTTTGCCAAAAATCCTCTGCAACGTGCCTTTGGAGACGCCGGTAGAGTCTGACGTGGTATTGACACTTGCGGAACAGGAAGAGGCAACCGCCCTGCTTGCAGCCGTTACCCGCCACTGGGATGCGCTGCGCAACACCTCAGCCGACGGTTTGCGCGGGACATTTCTGCTCCGTCCGGGGAAAGTATCTTTGAGAGGGGGCGATTGGCTATTGATGGTTGAATCGAGGGGATTCGACGTCCTTTTGGACCAATTGCCATGGGGTATTTCAATGATCAAACTGCCATGGATGGAGAGGCTGCTATGGGTGGAATGGAAGTAGCGATTTGGGACTGAATAAACTATGAAGACCAGTGCGGAAAAATCATCTACAACGACCTCGTCGACGGCAACGCATGCTGCGAACCGTCCTTTTTTCCCAAAGACGGGAGAAGGCGGCTTTTTCATGCCGCAGAGGTCAACCGTCGCCCCGGTTGTCCAGATGAAAATGACGGTCAATAAGCCAGGGGATAAGCTCGAGCAGGAAGCGGATACGATGGCCGGCAAGGTGATGCGGATGCCGTCCCCTGCACCAACTGAGAAAAAAACCCTGGGACAAACTGACGAAAAGTTACAGAAAAAAGAAAAGGAAAAAGAAGAAAAAATACAAAGAGCGGCTATTCCCGGGGAAAAGGCCCCAAAAAAAGAAGAAGAAAAAATTCAGAAGGCTGCTGCCAGCGAAGAAAAATTGCAGCGGGAGGGCAGTGGCGCTCCTTCGTTAACAAGTGATACCCAGTCTTCGATTCAGGGCAAAACCACCGGTGGCCAGCCTCTTTCCAGTGATGTGCGGGGCTTTATGGAACCTCGATTTAATGCCGACTTCAGCAATGTACGCATCCATACCGATGCCGAATCCGCCGGTTTGAGCAACCAACTGAGCGCCCGGGCGTTTACCTACCAGAACCACGTCTTTTTCTCGCGCGACCAGTACCAGCCCGGTAGCAGTGAGGGCAAGCAGCTGCTGGCTCATGAGCTGACCCACACGATTCAGCAGGGGCATGCCGTACAGCGCAGCCCACAAGTGACCACCACAGTGACTCCGCCGATGGTGCAACGACTTGGGATTCGGGATGTCCTGGATTATTTTGCTGATAAAGCCAATGTGATACCGGGCTTCCGGATGCTGACACTCCTATTGGGCTTCAATCCGATCAACATGCGCTCCACTGCCCGCAATGCCGCCAACCTGTTGCGCGCATTGATCGAATTGATTCCCGGTGGCGCCTTCATTACACAGGCGCTGGACAACCACGGAGTTATCAATAAAGCTGCAGATTGGGTTGAACAAAGGCTGGCAGCATTTGGTGATATTGGCAGTGAAATCGTCAATAGCCTGAAACGTTTCGTGGATTCACTTAGCTGGAGCGATATCTTTGATCTTGGCGGCGTGTGGGAGCGCGCCAGGAGCATCTTTACCGCGCCCATAGCCAGGCTGATCGCCTTTGGCGGATCAGTAGTCAGCGAAATACTCAAGATGGTCAAGGACGCCATCCTTAAACCACTGGCTGCACTGGCACAAGGGACCCGGGGTTACGACCTTCTGAAAGCCATTCTTGGCGAAGATCCGATAACCGGCGAACCGGTTCCGCGCAATGCCGATACCCTCATCGGGGGCTTTATGAAACTCATCGGACAGGAAGAGGTCTGGGAAAACATCAAAAAGGGCAATGCCGTCGCCCGCGCCTGGGCCTGGTTCCAGGGTGCGCTGGCAGGCCTGATGGGTTTTGTGCGTGCAATTCCCGGTAAGATTGTGGCTACGCTCAGGTCTCTGACATTCCAGGATATCATTACCGTTGCGGGAGCATTCGGTAAAATTGTGAGCGCCTTTGCCAACATCGCCGGTGAATTTATCAGTTGGGGACTCAATCAGGTCATCAGCCTGCTTGAGATACTCTTTAGCGTCGTGGCTCCCAGTATCATGCCTTACATCAGGAAAGCTCAGGCGTCGTTCATAACCATCCTCAAGAACCCCATAGGATTTGTTGGCAACCTGGTGCGGGCCGGGAAGATGGGTTTTGAAATGTTTGCAGGCAATATTATTGAACACCTGAAGGCAGCTTTGATCAAATGGCTCGTTGGACCGTTGGCCGATGCCGGGGTATATATTCCCAAGTCATTCGATTTGATTGAAATTGTCAAACTGGTGCTGTCGGTGCTCGGTTTGACCTGGCAGAACATCCGCAGCAAATTGGTGAAAATCATTCCCGAACCGGTCCTTGTCGGATTGGAAAAAACCGCAGGCATCCTGGTTACCTTGGTAAAGGATGGACCGGCAGCAGCCTGGGAGCAGATTAAGGCGGAACTGAGTGAATTAAAGGATCAACTGATCGCCCAGATCACCCAGATGATCTCGATTGAAGTTGTCAAGGCCGCCGTAATGAAACTGGTAAGCATGCTGAACCCTGCGGGCGCGGTCGTCCAGGCCATCATTGCAATTTACAAAACCATCACCTTCTTTATTGAGAAAATCCAGCAGATTGCTGCCGTTGTTGCTTCCTTTATCGATTCTGTTTCAGCCATTGCGGCAGGTCAGGTTGCCAATGCTGCTAAGAAGGTGGAGCAGACCATGGCCAGAACACTCACCATTGTTATCACGTTTTTGGCAAAATTTGCAGGGCTTGGAGGTATACCGGATAAGATTGTAGGAATAGTCAAAAAGATACGTCAGCCTATTGACAAGGGGCTGGACAAGATTGTGGCATGGTTGGGGAATATGTTGAAAAAGCTTGTTGGAGCAGCCAAAGCTGGAATAAGTAAAGTCCTCCAATGGTGGAGGAAGAAGGTGCCTATCATTGGCGGCGGTGAGTCGCATACACTCCAATTCGAAGGTGGCCAAGATGACCCCAAGCTCATGGTGCGAAGCAAACCAATAACTCCTGCAGAATTTATACTGGACTTTACACCATCAAATGAAGTCAAAAGTAAGGTTGACTCAATTACAAATGAGATCAATGCGATCAAGCAGACGTTGGCCGCAGCCCAGAAAAAATCCCCACCTGATGAGGCAGCAATAACCGTTGCGGATAAGAAGTTAACGGAAAGATTCAACGAACTGGGTAAGGTACTTGCTGAATCCCTTGACAGGTCAGAAGACGAAGGTAGTAAAAACGGTCCTCTGCCTATTGACTATCCAAAGCGCCGCGCAGCCGCATACCCCAATATTTATACTGGGCCTTTAACACAGTATTATCTTGACCAAAAGTGGCTCAAGAATGCAGCTACAAAAGCAACAGAAAGTGACGCGAAAAAAGAGCTTACAAAACATGAACTTAAGTTGAAATCTGAGCCGGGTTTTATATCCTGGAATGGGAAGGTCACCGTATACAGGGCGGCGAGAGGACCTAATCAGACAATATTTGGCGGGCAGGTAGGGTTAGACCCTGCTTTTGCAGATTTAACCCCTGGCAAGGTGCTTGTGTATGCTGATAAGGCCGGAACTGGCGGAGGCAGCAAGATCAATAATATGTTCAGGCCATATGGATTCAGAGCTGGAACAGAACGAATGGACGGAGACCACATAGTGGAGCGCCAGCTTGGTGGACCAGATATAATTAGCAATTTGTGGCCGCTGGAAAGAAGTGAGAATCGAAGCAGTGGAGCAACAGTAAAGAGTATGAAAGTCAAGTTTAAAAACAAAGATATGACAGTACATGAAGCCCGGCAGAAAAAACCAAATAAGACACTTCATCTTTTAATTAAAAGTGTTAAATAGGATGTAGTCATTATGCTGATAATTTGCAGGGTTGACAATTTATTGCAACACATCAACTCGACAAAGCCGAAAGTAAAAACTAGATTAATCAGAATGTGTAAAACTAGGAGATTTCATGAAGGCATTTGGCATTTTTCTTGGCACGATTATAAGCTTAGCCTTGCTGGCCGCTTTATTAGTCGGCGGTTATTTTCTGTTCAAATACGTTGTTGGTGTATTTGACACCCTTGGGCCGCAGTACGAGACCATTGCCGCCATTGCTTCGATTGTTGTTGTACTCTGCGCGGTAATCATCGCAGGCGGGTTGAGGTCGCGTTGTCCAAACGAGGGCCTGGCAGTCAAAGTGAATGTTTATGAGCGCCTCGCAGTTTTCCTGGCTGATCAATTAAAAAGAGATAAGACGGATGAGGAAGTGCGTGCTGATAAGGGTGAGCTTATAAAGCTCGAACAACTCCTTGTTTTGTACGGAGGCCCAAAGGTCATCACAACCTATATGCAAATGAGACGGATAATACGAGAGGAAAAGAAAGAAGGAGGCGAGACCATGGCGCTGCTGAATAAGCTGGCACTGGCAATGCGTGCTGATCTGAAGCGAAGAGAATTGAATCTCAAAGAGAAAGACGTTCTCGATTTACTCCTGGGGCGTAGTTAAAGAAACCGTTTTAAGTTATGAGTAGGGTGGATTAAGGCGTTGGTTTTTACGCCGAATCCACCACACCTATTTCTCGGAAAGGTGGATTCGCTCTCGCTTAATCCACCCTACCGCAAACCCGCTTAAATAAAATGAAAATTCCTATACAATTAAATTAGAAAGCATATGAAACAGAACTCCACCAACCTTCAACTGGTTATCGATTGGCTGAAAAAAGTTATAGAGAATCGCCTGGACGTCCGTCTCGGACGGGCCAAGGAGTTTGAAGGCGATCCTCTTGAATTTTACCCTGAAGATTCAGGGCTGGCAAAATTTATTGCAACATATCAACCCTCTTTTGAGGAGTTCGTGGTATTTATGCTGGCCCTGACACCGCACCTCAAATCTGATTTTCTCGGTAAACTTATCGCTGAACACTTTCCCGAAGGCGGCGATTTTCCAGAATTCGGCGGCGTCAAAGCCACGAACCACCGTGGCATCCTCCCGACTGGGGAAACCGCTCAGTTCATTATTGCGGGAGATGATCTCGAAAGACGTATCGAGGTGCAGCGTATCTTAAGCAGCGAACACTGGTTTGCCAAAAAGCATATCCTCTGGCTTGAGCCGGTGCGCGAAGGGGAGCCGATCATGAGTGGCCGCCTCATCCTTAACCCCGAAATTGTGGAACAGCTCACTACCGGTACAGTCAGCAGGCCGCGCTTTGGCATAGAATTCCCGGCAGAATACATTGAAACCGGGATGGCATGGGACGACCTTGTGCTGCATCCCAATACCCTGCTTCAGATCCGTGAAATTGAAAACTGGATTACTCACAACGACACTCTTTTGCACGAATGGGGCATGCAGAAAAAGATAAAGCCTGGCTACCGTGCATTGTTCTACGGGCCGCCCGGTACGGGTAAGACACTGACCGCCACTTTATTGGGCAAATACACAGGTAAAGACGTCTTTCGCATTGATCTCTCACGGGTAGTGTCAAAGTATATCGGCGAGACAGAGAAGAACCTGTCGAGACTGTTCGATAAAGCAGAAAACAAGAACTGGATACTGTTTTTTGATGAGGCCGACGTCCTCTTCGGCAAGAGAACAGACATCCGGGACGCCCACGATAAATATGCCAACCAGGAAGTCGCCTATCTGCTGCAGCGTGTCGAGGGTTATAACGGGCTGGTGATATTAGCCACCAACCAGCGCGGCAATGTAGATGATGCCTTTGTCAGGCGGTTTCAGAACATCATCCATTTCCCCATGCCGCGTCCCGAAGAGCGCTATGAAATATGGCGCAGGGCCTTTCCGCCTCAGATTAAAATTGGAGAAGAGATCGATTGGCGGCATGTATCGGTCCGTTTCGAACTTGCCGGTGCAAGCATTATGAACGTGACTCATTATTGTTCCCTGGAAGCATTGGCGGATAAATCCGGAGTTGTCGGATTAAAGAGGCTGGAATCTGCCATTATGCGTGAATACATCAAGGAAGGGAAAGTCGTGTAGCCTTTGGAGGTTAGCGTTGTGGTTGTATCTTAAAAACGGGTTTAAAGGGGGACGATTGATGAAAATGAATATCTGGATAAAGAAATATATGCTTAGGCCGGTGGCACACTGCAGGAGCGGGTGTTTGTGAAGAGAATTGTCCACCGCAAAGGCGCAAAGGTCGCAAAGAAAATAATGAAAGGTGAGAAGGGAAAGGAGAAAGGTGAGAGAAGTGCGATGGAAGGCGCGGATACGGGAGGCAGAAGATGGAAGGGAAAAGGGGAAAAACGCGAAAAGCAAATATCGGGATGGCAGGCAAATTATTCAAGCCGGGATTGGCGTTGGTGGGGTAATATTTTAAAAATATCGTAAATCCAGAAAATTATCACAAGAGTTTGTATGGAATGTTTATAAGCGATAGTTGTCTAGAAAATGGTTTATCAAATGTTAATACGGGAATTTTGAGTTCGAAAGCAGCAGCGGCTAACACCACATCACCATAATCTTTTATTTTATCAGGCCATACGGATAAAATAGTATCCATAAAATACCCTTGTTGATGTTTTATCCCTGGATTTTTCAGCAGATCGCAAAGCATATGGTTTATGAATATTGAGTCGACTTTGTAAATAGATTGCAAGGTGTAAACGAATTCGGTAAAGATATTTGAAATTATGATTATCTCAGCCTGAAAGTTTGATGCATCTTCTATATATCCGGATATCTTTTCAGATTGAATCTTGCTTCTGGTTGTGGTATACGAAATCAGGCAATTGGTACCTACAAGAAAGGAGTTCATTTGTTCTTCGATATCCACATTTTTCTAGCCTCCCGGATATCCTCTTTGATATTGCCGCCTCCGATTTTAATGGATCCTTTATACTTAAGAAAGGGTTTGTCTGCAGGTTCAACGAATATCCTGTTTTCTTCAATTTTCCATTCGATTGAATCTGAAACACTTAAATGAAGTTTCTGACGGATTTCCCGTGGAATGGTGATTTGGAATTTGGAGGTAATTTTAGACTTCATAAACCTTCTCCTCATCTTGGTGATCACGTTGTTTAATAATGTACGCTGTATTGCCTTCCTCACAATTATACACTACTGTAAGGTAAATAATTTGTCAATAAATTACTAAAGTAATGAAGAATATGCACAGATGAGGGATGTGGGAGGGATGTGGTGTCAAACCTTGACAGGCTGTCCGAGAATGCAAAATCGTAAAAGTTCGGATGTTGATTTACAAGGACTTATGACTTGATAAATCACGAAAAAGTGAATTCTCGGACGGCCTGTTGATTAGCAAGCTAAAAGAATGAAGGCCATTGCTTGATGCCAGGCATAAATGAAGCCGGAGAAGGGTGCATTCCCGATTTTTTATAAATCTGGTTAACCTGGTAGGGTGGGCATCGCCCACCAAACATCTCGTTTACGTTGCTTATTATTTGGTGGGCGATGCCCACCCTACTCTATATGGCAAGGCCGCCTTGCCGTACAATTTTATACGATATACCCAGTTATGCCGTTCGTTCATTTATTTTACAAAAGATTGAGAATACACCCGTCGGAGAAGGAAGAAAGAATGGCGACAATTGTCAGCACATTAATTATTGCTGTGGAAAAACCTCTTTTTTCTGCAAGTTTTTTACAACCCCCTTCACTCCGTAGTTTCTAAGGGGGACTTGGTTGCGACATCGCTGCGTTAGAGAATCGATTTGTATGAATGTGAATGAGTGAAATGCAGGGAAGCTTATTGACCATGAACGGTGATGTACCTTTTTAATATTTCGTTCGATTTCATGTTTTTATCATATTTTACAAAGTCATCATTTTCTTTCGTGCCCTGGTTTCCATGTGGAGCAACAGGTAGGTAAATGAGGGGAATGGAGATGATAATTTATTTATCATTTATTGCCGCATCGGTCTCGTTTACGGTAACGGAGACGAAGATATTCAAGCCGATGCGGGAATGGGTGAAGGGGAAGAATTCTTTCTTGGGAGAGTTATTATCCTGCGGTTACTGCTTTAGTCACTGGGTGGCATTTATACTGGTGGCAATCTATAGGCCAATACTATTTGAATCGTGGTGGTTACTGGATTATTTTTTTACGGCGCTGATCATTGCATGGCTTGCTGCCTTTCAATGGGTGCTGATGTGCTGGCTAATGAGCCATGCAGAAAAGTAAATATTTTGCCTGACTATACAGGAGAGATTACATTCCAATACTCAAGGGTTTATTCATAGCTATAAATACATGGAAAGGGAGGAATAAATATGGGAATGAAATCGGAAGATTTTAACAGTAAAAGATACGATCATAACGCAAAAACATTATACAACGAAAATGATGTCAAGGCATTTGTGCATAACTGGTTTGCAGGATTTGATCACCAGCGGGATGTAGAATTTTTCACAAAGCATCTTTACCCTGAAAACGTGGATATGTATTTTCCTGATTTTGGGCCAATAAAGAATTTCAGTGATTTTAAAAAATGGTACCAAGGTGTGATTGATAACATACAGTGGAATTTTCACGAAACATCAAATCTGAAGGTTTCGGGAGATGAAGCAAAGGGCTTTTCCGTTAGTCTTGATATTAATTGGAAGGCAAAGAAATATAAGGGAGAAACCCTTGATAAGAAAGTTCATCAGGACTGGAAGGTAAAAGTGGATAAGGACAGAAATTTCATTATTGAAAAACACTGTGCCAAGGAGATAAAGAATTCTTGATTGTATTTTAGTAACTCCCAGCGCTTTTTATTAGTATTTTTAATTATCACGAAAGGAACAATAACCATGAATGATATGCAAAAAGTATGGGATTCGTATAAAGAACTCCTTATAAAGAGCCATAATGACAAGAAATGGAATGAGGCATGGGATGACCTATGGGCCAATGACTCTCAGTTTGTTGTCAAGTACGGCAAAAAGGGAAAAGATGGATATGAGGAAGAAATATTCAGAGGGCGAGATGAGATAGTCGAATTTTTCAAGGGTGGTATTAAAAAAATCGGGATCAATTTTAAGGATGTTGGCTTTTTTTGCGAAATGACAAACGAACCGAATACCTTTGTGGTTATTTCTGATTTCAGCGCCACCATCATCGAGAGCAAATATCCTTACAAGAACCGCATTGTATGCCAGGTCATTCTCGATAGACAAGGAAAGATCAGGGTGCGCGATTGGAGATTCACAATCGGTCGGGCAAGACCGCTCGCCACTTTGCTGAGGAGGACCTCAAGCGCCACACACCACAAGCAACCGGGATCCTGAAATTATTGGACGAACGTCAGGCATACGATAAAGATGCGATCGACTCGCAAAAACTCATGACTGCGGTGCTTTGGAAAGGCCTTGATTATGTCAAAAAATTGATTGCGGATGGGGCTCCACTTGATGAGAAGTCCCCTCTGGCAAACGAAAACGGATATGCTGGCTACACGCCATTGCTTGTCGCCTGTTTGCAAGAAGGGTGCGGAGATATCGTAAAAGCACTTTTGGATGCGGGGGCAAACCCGCGTATCGTCGATGATATGATCAAGGCCACTCCAGGCCACAAGGCAGGTTATCAAGGACGTGCTGATGCAGCCCGTGAACTCGTGAAGGACGGGCGCTTGGAACTTGACGCGCAAGGCCCCTATAACGGTTACACCGCCCTGCATGACGCAAGATGGCACGGCCACACGGAGACTGTCAAAGTGTTTTTAGACGCTGGCGCGAGGTTGGATTTGAAAACGCATACCGGCCACACACCTTTGCAGTTGGCTAAACACTATGGCTACCCTGAGATCAAGGCCGTCATTCAAGACAAAATGGCTTATAGAGTAAAAGAAAGAGTGAAGAAATAATGCAGATTCCTGTGCTTTTGACGTCAAATGGCTCATGGGTGTTTATCCTGTAAAAACATCTTTTTCAACACCAGAATAATTTGACAGTTTTTTTATGCCACTTGAATTGGCGATAGAGAAGAACCTTCAATACCGTAAAACCGGAGGCCTATAATGACTGATACATCAAACGACAAGAAGCATACAGACCGATTAAAAAAGAAAAAAGGGTGGCTCATTTCATTCAACATCGCTATATCGATTGTCTTCTCAGGATTATTGGTGTGGCTTCTCGCTTACACACCATTGGTGCCGGAAAAAGAATTTCATGTTAAGTTATTTGATTTTCTGAAATACGCGCCATACAATACTTCACAGTCAAGAGAGGAGTTTAAAAATAACCTTCTTGCTTTTCTGAGAAACAACCGACAGGATCCTTCCTCTATAGAGCTTTATTTTCGTCCTATAAAGGGCGCTGTTACGGGTTTACTCCAGGGTAACGTCAAAGTCATGCTAGGCAAAAAAGGGGGAGTGGCAGGGCAAGAGAAAGAAGGGGTTGGGATAGGGAAAAACGAGCAAAGACACGAA
>JABWAQ010000143.1 GCA_013360945.1 Candidatus Brocadia sp. | reverse complement strand
AAAAAATTATACCGTATCATCAGAAACGTTTAAATTGTTAAATCGACAATGAACACTTATGGGTTTTGTTTATCTTTTCCGACTTGTTCGGGTTAGGTTATATATTAACGATTTCAGACAACAGTAATTTCAAACCACCGCATTTCTATGAATCACCAGGACAAAAGAATACTGTTTTCTATGTAAGCAGAAAAGATGTAAAAGAATTTGTAATTGGGAAAACATATTTTTGGAGAGTGATTGCCCACGATAGACAAGGCAGGACAACCGAGAATGACGAAGAAGTTGACGGAATTGAATATTCTGGCAGCTTTAAACCATTTGCATCCGTAAAACCAGAGATTTTCATTACGGGCGTTATTTATGAGAAAGATACAAATCCCCTTGTAAAGATCACAGATGCAAAGATTTGTGCAAATAATACTTGCACTGAAGATATTGAGAATGACGGGACCTATGTACTAACAATATTACAACCATCTGCAAAAACATTTAAAGTTTCTGTTACAGAAGCAAATGGATATAGTGGAAAAAAAGAAACTGTGAGCACTGTAGAAGACAGCAAGGTAATACTGAATATGGAACTCACAAAAGAAACCACTCAAAAGGCAAGAATTTACGGCAATGTAAAAGATGTAAATGAGGATAAACCATTAGAAGGTGTAGAAATAAATATCCGTAAGAAAAAGACATCTTTTGCAGATAAAACAATTACTGACAACGAAGGTAATTACGAGTTTACCGATCTGGAATCTGGGAAATATAAGCTGACTGCTGAATTTGATGGTTATGAACCTTACAAAGAAACTATTAAACTGAAGACTGACAAGGAAAAGCAAAAAGAAAAAGAATTAATCATTGATCTTAAACCAACTGAAGAAATGTAAGGTTCTTATATTTGCTGCAATTTCTGATTTTTCTCCGGTAAATTTTGGAAGGTTAGGATGAAATTAAAACGCAATCTTTTAATATCGATATTTGCTCTCATTATTATGCTGTTATCTCGAACTTCTTTTGCACAAGGAACAACAGTATCCTCTCCCATTAACGCCAATCCCCTGCCTGTTGGTTCAGGTGCAAGGGCGCTGGGTCAGGGCGGCGCTTTTATCGCGGTTGCGGATGACGCAACGGCGTCTTCATGGAATCCAGGCGGCTTAGCACAATTAGAAAGGCCAGAACTCTCTATTGTGGGTTCCTTTTTGTCAACACATCAGGATTATGACGCTGGTAGCACGATATGGGCGCTTGGTAACGAATCGGTATCCCGTGGCGACCTGAATTATGCCAGCATTGCATGTCCCTTCAGGGTCTTTGAAAAGAATTTGGTAGCAGCCTTGAATTATCAGCAGATTTACGATTTTCATATGGATCTTGACTTTGATGTTAAACCGATTCGTAGCGGGCAAAACATAGATTTTGAATCAAAAGGTGGAATTGGCGCCTTGACACCTGCCATTTCCATGCGAGTTACCCCAAAACTTTCGGTGGGTGTAGCAGTAAACTTCTACACGGACGAATTTTTTGGCAACTATGCATGGAAAGAGAATTACAGTTCGACGGTAAACGCCGCTTTTTTAGAAAATATTGACACGACATTCAAGAATTTTCAAGCCATCAATATAACGGCAGGTTTGCTCTGGCATATATGGGAGAAGGAGGATAAACACCTTACTTTTGGCGCCGTTTACGATACCCCATATACTGCAGATGTGGATCGCATTATAGATTTTACACATGCTGGACAAGACCCTTCTCATTTTCGGGAACATTTCGAAATTGATTTTCCCATGTCCTTTGGCGCTGGTCTGGGGTTTCGTTATAGTGATGCCTTATCATTTTCCATGGATGTGACGTGGACTGATTGGTCGGAATATATGCAGGAAGATGAACAAGGCGGGAAATCCCGGCCGCTGGGAGCAGCTCCCGAAGGTACGGAGATTGATGATACTTATACGGCAAGATTTGGCACGGAGTACCTCATGTTCGGACAAAAGATGATCATCCCCGTCCGTGCCGGACTCTTTTATGACCCTCGTCCATCCCTTGATGATCCCACGGATGTGTATGGCTTCAGTGTGGGAAGCGGCATTACCTTCAAAAGGTTCAGCTTGGATGGCGCCTATCAATTCCGATGGGCAAATGATGTGGATGGTGAGGATTTTGGGCTTGATGGCACCCATTTTGACCTCACTGAGCATATGTTCCTGGCATCTGTTATCGTTTATTTTTGATGCCCTATTTTACAGGTAAGCAAGATTGTAAGCAATATAAGTAATAAAATTAGTGAGCTACTTGAAGTTTATCAAACACTTATTGTACAGAAAAGGTTTTCCTTTAAGTAAAGCCTGAAGGGCTGACAGAATATAGCCCAGGGCGGCAGCCCCGGGTACGGATTTAATAATATTTTTAGCCCTGAAACGGCGATACATTGTGTTAATTCAATGATATTGCCTTGCGAAGGAAGAAATTGGAAAAGCTTTAAATTATACCTCCCCTTATCCCTTTGCGAAGGAGGGGACTTAGGGGTGGTTATTTTAGTTGCAGCTTTGCTGCATTATGGTAGACTCAATAAACATGACATATAAAGGACTAAAATCCGCCATCCTGGTAATATTACCTGCCCTGCTTGTCGTGGGCGCAGCATGTTCAGGGATAAGTACCGAGTCCTGGCGGGACTATTTTAAACCGGGACATACAAAGGAAGAGATTACCAAAAAGTTCAACCTTCATGGAGGGAGGTGGTGGAACTATTACGCACGGGGCCGATGGTATGCAGAGAGTGGATACTATGACGAGGCTATCCTGGATTTTAAGAGATGTATAAAAGTCCGGAGTAAGGACCATAGTTACGCCAGGAGCTATGGCATGCATTTTACCGAATACAATGCCCATCGTGAACTGGGCATTGTATATTACCGTCAGGGGAAATTTGAAGAGGCAAAGAATGAGCTGGATGCTTCACTCTCAACAACTGATTCCGCCAGGGCAAAGTTTTATCTGAATAAATGCAATGAGGCGCTCCTGAAGATGGCACTGGCCGGCCAGAAACCACCTCAGATCACGGTTACTTCCCATGCCGATGGAGAGGTGGTCAACACGCCGGTAGTAAAACTTAAGGGGGTTGCCGTAAGCGATAGATACGTGCGGGATATAATGGTTCAGGGAAAGAGACTCTTTGTTGAACTTGCCGAAAAGAATCTCGATTTCAGTGAAGACGTCTCTTTGCACGCAGGAAAAAATATAATCAGCCTGGAGGCAAGAGACCTGTTGGGAAACAGTGCCAGACAAAATTTCAGTCTCACACTGGACACAAGCCCGCCCATGTTGTACCTGGATGAAATCCACACAGAGAAAAAGGATGGCAAAGTTGTTGCCACCATTACCGGGACAATTGTGGACAACTACGGGGTAAAGAGTATGAAAGTCAATAACACCGAAATACCTCTTTCCCCGGATAGAGAGGTCAATTTCAAGCAGGATATCGTCTTATCAGAGGGACGCAAGATTTCATTTAAGGTAGTTGATGTGGCAGGTAATGAAACAGAGGGTGAGCAGGAGGTGGAGGTAAAGGCATCCCTGTGGCAAGAAGGGAAATTCAATAATTTCTCCCCAGCGAGTCCGCCCATTTTGGTCGCGGCAACAAGACTTGACGGCTCAATTGCCCGTGCGTTTTTAGTTGCCCAGGATACAAACGACTCACAACTACCTCCTGTTGTTCCACCCATCCGGCCGGAGGAAGAAGAGGATGAAAAAATCCGGGAGGCACAGGAACCAACCGTCGACACCATCCCTCCCGTTGTGCGTACCTGTGTAAAATCAGCCATTGTCTATGACACGAACTTTTTCTTCAGTGGCGATGCCCACGATGAGGGCAAGGTCGTAAAACTCCTCGTGAACCAGCATCCCGTAGATATTCGTCCTGCGAAGCATATCTTCTTCAATCATATGGTAACGCTCAGTGAGGGAGAAAATGTCATTACGGTAAAGGCCATTGATGCACAGGGTAATGAAGTCCAACTCCCGCCTATAAAAATCATACGCAAGACCTTTGAACTCCTGGAAACAGATGCCCGGTACACCGTTGCACTGCTCCCGCTAAAGATATCCACAGAGCAGGGTGTGCCGGTAGAAACTATTTACAATAAACTGATCGAGGCGTTTAATGAAGACCCCAAGAGATTTAATTTTGTGGAAAGTGATTTGGCAAAAATTACGGAACTCCTCAAAGCACAAAAGATCGGCAATACAGAGCTTTCATCCCCGGAAACTGCCGTGAAGGTGGGAAAACTGCGTGATGTTGAAGGCACGCTTTTTGGCGCCGTGGAAGAGGATGC
Organism: Candidatus Brocadia sp.; assembly: GCA_013360945.1. Classification (GTDB taxonomy): domain Bacteria; phylum Planctomycetota; class Brocadiia; order Brocadiales; family Brocadiaceae; genus Brocadia. The sequence continues at coordinate 1,793 of JABWAQ010000143.1, read as the reverse complement.
CAAAGGCATTAACGTCACGTTGCGACTGGTAGATACAGAGACATCCCAGGTGCTGGTAAACACCGATGTGTATGATGAGGACAAGAGTGTCAAGAATCTCAAATGGCTCATGTACTGCTTATCGCTCAAGATGAAACAGCAATTTCCCATCGTGCAGGGAAGCGTAATTCAGGTTTCAGGGAATGGATTTCATATGAATGCAGGTGCCACGAGCGGGGTTCGCATAGGCATGAAGGTGCTCTTGTTTCGTGAGATAAAAGAGGGGGAATTTGTGTTAAAAGAACGGTTGGAGACCATCGCCCAGGTGACGCAGGTACAGCCCGAAACAGCCTTTGCTAAAATCATTAGTTCGAAAAGTACAGAAAAGATAGAAAAGAAGGATTTTGTGATAACGAAATAGGTGTTGGAGTTTAACGTATAGGAATTTCAGCCCCCCAAAATCCCCCCGTTTACGGGGGGAAACAGGGGGAAGTCGCCGAAGTCCTAATTAAAGGTATAGGAATTCTCATTTTATTTAAGCGGGTTTCATGTATGGTAGCAGCCAGGAAGTCCCCATAAAAAAAGGGGGAGCCAGGGGGTTGTAAAATATTTTGATATTGAAGAATTCGATAAGAAAAAGCACAACCCCCTAAATCCCCCTTTGCTAAGGGAGACTTGAGAAAATCCCCCTTAATAAAGGGGGCAAGAGGGTTGTTTTTACCGGCATTTGTCGTGTATCTAAAATGTCTCAGTCGTTAACAAGATTCTTCGCTTCGTTCAGAATGGCAGGAAGCGAAAAATGCTGCATGTTGATGCAACAAGTGCTTTTTGGTGGTCAATTTACTGACCATTGTCATTCTGTACCATTTATTCTGAGCGGAGTGAAGAATCTGGGGGTAATAAGATGAAGATGGGAAATAAGGTTTTGATACCCTGTGCAGTTCTTTTACTGTCAATATCCATAGTCCCGTCTCTCCTGGCCAACCATGAGGGCGCCGGCAAACCATCAAAGACAGAGGTGCTTCAAAAGACCAAAAAACTCCAAATACCTTTCATTGCCAATGATGGACAGATGGATGAACAGGTAAGGTTTTATGCCAACACCTTTGGGGGTACGGTATTCGTCACGAAGGATGGAGAGATTGTCTATTCACTGCCGGGTAGGGACAAGGGGCAAGAGACAGCGGTTGGGTGTTGGGGATCAGCGGTTGGGGAAGGTGGTTACGGTCCACGAATACCTTTGGAACATCCAGAAGAGCACGTAGGGTGGATAAAGGCGCTGTCGTTTGCGCCGTATCCACCAACATTATTTCCCTATCAGTTGGATTCGCTGGCACCTAATCGTTCGACTGAGCGCTCACGACGAAGTCCGTCCTTCACGACCTCAAATGATAATGAGGCACGGACAAACGGTAGGGGCGTATTGCAATACGCCCTTACTTGCTTGCGGGAGAGGGATAGGGTGAGGGGTATCTCGCTGAAAGAAGGGCTTGTCGGTGGAAAGATTTCCGGAATAACAGGGGAAGGGCCTTCTGTAACGAAGGTGAACTATTTTAAAGGGAATGACCCTTCCAAATGGAAAAGCAATATCCCCACATACGTCTATGTAAACCTTGGTGAGGTATATGAGGGGATAGGCTTAAGGCTGAAGGCTTATGGAAACAATGTCGAGAAACTCTTTTGCGTAAAACCCGGCGCAAACCCTGATCAGATAAAGATACGGTTGGATGGCATACAACCCCCTGGAAATCCACCCCCTATCCCCGTCAGCGGGGGACAACCACCTGTCCCCCTCACGGAGGGGGATAAAGGGG
>JABWAQ010000142.1 GCA_013360945.1 Candidatus Brocadia sp. | reverse complement strand
CCACCCTTTTTTGTTTGTCATTATGTAACAGAGTATAATTTGTCCATTACGATTACCCTGATTGAATCTGGCATTATTAAGAAAGATTGCTTCGGAAAAGACCCTCGCAATGACAGACCGGGGAATCGTTCTTCTGTTGATGATATGTTTGGTTTCATCATTTGGATACTAAGGACTAAAGGGACAACCCGAACCTTTACCAAACTTAAAAATTTTTTCTTCTCCCTTCGTAAACCTTTTTTCCATTCCTGAAGACATTTGAAATTCTATATCTCCTTTCTGCTTTTCAGAAAGAAGCAACCACTCTTTTTCAGGAAGAATCGCAGAGAACCTTTGTATATCCTCTGCTCCATGAATAAAAAGGATGGTAGCCAGAACTCCCGCTTCTTCTGCCGTGCCAGCCATAGCCGTAACGGCCAAATTCCCATTCTTAACCGGTTTTCCTGTCTTTGGATTAATAAAGTGCAGAGAAAATCTATCCTGCACCGTGGTATACCTTGGATAATCAGCGACGAATGCAACGCCCCGATCAACCAACTGCAAAGAACCTATCACGGAGTTTTCTTTTACCGGATGAAGAATTCCTACTTTCCACGAATTTTTCTCAGAAGGCGGTTCTATCATGCGGGTAATACTTCCGTAGTTTATACAAACCTTGCTTACCCCTGATTCCTTGAAAAGCTCTAAGGCCCTGTCTACTGCATATCCTCTGATAACAGGTCCCAGGTCTATCTTTGTCTGCTTATGAGTAAAAGAAATTAACTTGTCATTGTCATCTATCTCGATATTTTTATAAGAAACTGCCTGAAGAAGTGATAGAAGCTTATCTTCCCTTACCTCTTTCAAGGTGCCCTTGTAAATTCCCCAACGCTCTAGTAACGGAGATACCGTTATATCAAAGGCGCCTTCAGTAAGCTGGGCGTATTCATAACAGCGTTTAATGACTCCCAAAACCTCTTTATCACAGGAAAAAGTGTTTTTCCGGCCTTCTTATTTAACGCCTTCAGTTCCCTCTTAAAGAGCCTCTCAATACGCTCTATTTCCTGGAAGGCTTTATGCGCCAGAGAAAAAAATTGTTTTTCACTCTCCACCTCAGCGGCTACTACTGCTTTTACGCCCTCAATAATTTTTGCTGTAGTAAACATCTGTTTGTAAGACCCTTGCATGGTTAAAAACCTCCTGCGGCTGACCTCATGCCCACGGGTCTCCCGATAGATCATTACCGCCACATCAAGGATCTTCCCCTGTGTATCTGTGCTGAGAATCCAGGTGATGGGATGAAAACAACCCATCTCTTCTGTAATTATGGCATAACGATCTATCACATTCCCTTTTTTACCGAAATAGACCTGAAAGGCTGTTTCCAGATCTCGTCTCTTCAATAATCCCTGTATGTACTCTCTTCCTTTTGGAGTAAGAACAAGAAATTCGGATTCTATAGAATCGCAACCAGCAAAAACCTTAGCTAAGGCTTCTTCTTCCTCCATGAATACTTGAAATTGATAATTTTCCGGCGGTTCCTCCTCTTCAAGCAGGGATTGCCCTACAGACAGGTTTAAAGGAAATGCAAAAGTAATGAGTAAAAGAATGAAAAAGAAGAACTTTTTTACAACCATAATTCTTGAGACTCCTTCTATTGATACGACTTTTATTTTTCCATGGATTTTGCCAACGCTTCTTTTACCTGCTTTTCTATCCATATCGTTATATTCTCATGAGGCAGCAAGGTTTTACCATTGAAGATATAGGTAAGCCCTTTTAGTGCTTCAACAATCTCATTTTCTACACCGCCGGAGGAAAGTAAGTGCGGGATGATAATAACCCTTCCATCCTCCCTACTTGCTTTTACCATTGTTCTCAGCTTATAAATTGCCTTGTCTTTAATCTCTTTCGGGGCATCGCTTCTCCATGTAGCAACCTCAACTTCCTTAAATCCTCCTCTTTCACGGACATACCCGGCGAGTTTTTGCATATCATCCAGCCAAAGCTTATTCTCGCTTTCATCATTAGGCCCATGTCCAACCAGGATAACGGTTTCTTTCACCGGATTCTTACTTAACTCACGAGATCTTTCCAAAAGGATCTCTGCCACAAAAGGACTATCATTAAGAGCTTCTGTCATAGAAAACCTTAGCTTACTCTCTAAACGGGGTAAGGATTTAACGTCTGTAGTGTTGGGTAATTCTTTTTGCAGACCGAGGATGTAGCGGGAATTACCTATAATTGGACTGTGAGAAGAGATGAACAGTGGAACTACTATTACCCTGGAAATACCCTTTTCTTCTAATTTGCGAACCGCTTCCTTTATAGTCTCCGGATCAGCCATACCAAAGGCCACTTCTAACGGATACGTATCTTTGAGTGGCTTGACGGCTTCTAAAACAGAGGCATTCCACGATGGGATTTCTTCCGGGGGCTGTTCTCCATGAACGTGACCCGCTCCTTGCTCTCCATGCCCATGATGCGCCCCGTGCGCAAGAACCAGCACCCCGATGGTTTTTGGCTGTACCACTGCTGATAGTGCTTTTTCTTCTGTACAGGAGACTTGATCAGAACTTTGCGCATTATGTAATCCCTTTTTTCCCTCCTGACCCAAGATTGAGGGAACGTGTAAAAGACCTATAACGAGCAACATGAGAGATAGAATGTTCCAAAAAGTAAATCTTTCCATTCCTTATTCCTCCTTGTCAAAAATCTTTTAAGAGGAGAGACTATCCCACGGGTCATTGCGAGGGTCTTGTCCGAAGCAATCCTTTGCATGCTTCAGAAGGGATTGCTTCGGACAAGACCCTCGCAATGACATTTTAGGGAATCCATAACGTTCCCTATACCAGCATACAACCAAAGACTCAACTTGCACCATATTTTGTTCGGTTTCATCTCCTGGATGCTATAAATACACCTAATTCCTGGATAACATGCCGTGTTCCGTGATACACACGGCATGTTATGGTTTTTTTGACAACTCCACAATTACTGAGAAACTTTGTTTCGGGAGACTATACAAGTAAGAGCCTATCCGAAAACCTCTTGTGAAGTATATTCTTTCTGTAGCTGATAGGGGTTTTCGGACAGGCTCCAGATACTCTTTGATTTGTAAGAATGCAGCTTTTATACCAAAGAACCTTTGTCTCTTACTGCTTCAATACATTCTTCGGACAGAACGGGTATGTGCCTTGTTTGTGCTTCCTTTATTATTTGGTTGAGAGATAACGAGTAAGGGGCATCTTTTCCCAATATCACCAAGTCTACAAACGGCACAAAGGCAATTGTTGCCACATCTAAATCTCCACTATTTTTTGCAGAGTAGAAATGGATAGTCGTTATCCCAGAATTCTCAAGTTTTTGTACCATACCGATGAGTCTCTCAAGACTGCTGATTATCATTGCTGACATAATTTACCTCTTTTCATCCTGTTCTTTTTATCATGTATCAAGTATATTTATAGGGTCTCAGTGTACGAGCAGATACAATAACTGTTGCGGCGTTATGGGCAAGAGCTGAAAAGATAGGGCTTATCATTCCTCCTATGCCAAGTCCTATCAGGGCCGTATTGATTCCTATAATATATCGAAAATTCCTTTGAATACGGGACATGGCATCCTGAGCGATCTTCCTTGCCTCGATAATTCCATCAAGCCCCCTCTCCAGGAGCAAGATATCGCATGTCGCCTTTGCAATATCTGCACCATGCTTCATAGATATACCAACATCTGCAAGGGAAATAGCGGGGGAGTCATTGATGCCGTCTCCAACCATTGCAACTACGTAACCTTTACTTTTCAGGTCTCTCACTACTGTTGTCTTTCCTTCAGGAAGAACTTGTGCATAGTATTCATCTATTCCAAGTTTTTCTGCCACATTCCGTGCGGCAGCCTCATGGTCACCGGTAAGCATAATGATCCGTTCTATCCCCAAATCCTTAAGCATATTGAGAAACATGTGCGAATCTGCTCGTATACGGTCTTCAATAACTATGATACCTGCAAGCTCATTTTCCATAGCTACATAAAGCAATGAATATCCCTTATCCACAAAATTTTTTATTACGCGTTCTTCACATTCCACATGAATCCTGTTGTCTTCGTGTATAAAATGTTTGCTTCCCACCAGTATCCTTCTCCCTTTAATCTTCGATGCAATACCATGAGCAAGGATATACTCCACTTCCGCATGTTTCTCCTCATGAACAATGCCTTCTTCCTCTGCCTTTTTAACTACAGCAGTAGCTACCGGATGAGGAAAATGTTCTTCCACGCATGCTACATTTTTTAACAGATATTCCCGGCTAAAACCGCTAAAGGGGAGAAGATCAAAAACCTTTGGTTTTGCCTCAGTAAGGGTTCCTGTTTTATCAAAAACAAAGACATTTGCATCTGCTAGTTTTTCTACAAATTTACCGCCTTTTATGAGAATACCTCGCCTCGATGCAGCTATCATTGCGGACATAATCGTTAACGGCGTTGATAATTTCAGGGCGCATGAGTAATCTATCAGCAGTACTGAAATCGCCTTTAATGGATTCCTGGTAAGGAGATAGGTTACTCCACTCAGTAGGAAACTATAAGGAACTATCCTGTTTGCAAGCCTTTCTGCATAGTTTTGCACATCCGCTTTTAGACCCTCTGATTCCTCAATCACCTTAATTACTTTAGAAACCCTTGTTTCATCACCAACTCGTATGGCTTGTATTATCAAAGAACCTTCTTCCAGTACAGTACCTGCGTAAACCATCAATCCTGCATTTTTAGGGACAGGAAATGGTTCACCGGTGATCGATGATTGATTTACCAGCGCCACGCCCTCCGCAACCATACCATCCACGGGAATACTACTCCCTGCCCTTACAACGACAAGATCGCCTGCCATTACCTCTTTTACATGAATCCTTAATTCCCAGCCGTTCCTCTTTACCCATGCCCAATCGTCCCGCCACTCGAACATGCTTGCAAGACTCTCCCTTGATTTTTGCCGTATCCTCTCCTCAAGATAGTCGCCAACCTTCAAAAAGAAGGTGATAATGCTTGTTGCAAGATAATCTCTTCGGATTAATGATATGCCAATAGCTGTAGAATCAAGGGTATCTACATTTAAGCGCCTGTTCAGAACTGCCCTGAGGCCTTTTTTCAAGATAGGTATGGCGCCATACAAAGAGATTAACGGCGCTAGTACGGGAGGTATAACAGGTCTCATAATGAAGAGAGTCCCCGCCAATACTACAATCTTTTTTTTCCGTTCAAGCATAGTGTGCTTTGCCTTCCCTTTTCTCTCAAAGGGTATGGGTATTTCTTGTATTGTCTTCAACACAGTATCCCTTACAGTCCTGCTGCCATTGTGATGAATAAGCAGACTTCCCGTTCGGTAATGAAAGGATACCTTATGAACTCCCTCAATAGGTGAAAATAGTCCCTCTATCCGGGAATTATCAGGAATATGCCTTTTAGGCAGGGAGAGACATATCTTTACCCTTTGAGGGAGTTCATGGATAACACGGTAATGCATTACTTCTTTTCTTTCTCCTCTGAGAGTCTTTGAAGTATGTGTTCTATTCTCTCGAGCCGGGTTTCCGTTTCTTGTTTCTCCTTAATTCTTGAAAAAAAATACGTTCCGAGGAACACCGCTGTAGCGCCACTCAAGATGTTTAAAACCGAGCCAAAATACATTCCTGTTCTGCCAATAATATGCATGTTATACCTCCTCTTTTTTAAGTTTTTGCCTTAAAACCTCTTCTACTTTTTGTTCTACTCTCCGAAGTATATCTTCCTCCTTTTTCGCTATATGTGCTGTTAATTCAGCATCTTTTTGATATTCATGTTTTGCTTCTGCTACGATGTCTTCTACATCCTCTTTCACCTTCTCATACTTTGTTGCCAGCCACTCACTAAACGTAAAGCCTTCCTTTACAGCTCCAACTGCTACGGGCCTTATTTTCTTTGAGAACTTACCGAACCCAACAACTGCAAGGGCGCCAAGCGCACCGCTTCCCAATAACCAAAGACTTCGCTTGCTGATAAAATAACCCTCTCTCTGTTTTCCTCCTTCATTATGCCGCCTCTCCTTCCTTCTTCATTTTTGTTATCTTTATCTCTTCCCTTTCCTTCAACCTTTTCTTCCATAAAGATCTCCTTGTACAGAACCAACCTGATATTACGCCTGTCATTTTGCTTCAAAGCAAAGAATCTTACCTGGCGTGTAGAAATTCGGACATCGCAGATCTGCGTGTTTTGCAAACCATAGTAGGTCGCCAGTCGCCATCAGAAGACAATTTTTGCCCGGATGTACAGAGATTTCAATCCTGTAGGGCAACCCTTTAGGGCTATATGCATCAAACTAAAATAGGAATTTTCATTTTCTGTAAGCGGTTTTCAGGGTGGCACGGACTGTACAGACGTATAATAATGCGTCTGTACAGTCCGTGTTGCCGTCTTTAACTTGATGTATATGCCCTTTAGGTCTGCTATCCCAGGTAAAGATTCAGGCGGGAAAGCAAGGCTAAGGCCTCGCCCTACATCAGCTTTTTTCTAAAAACCGAATTATTACGAGATCTTCCATGTAATTTTCAGTAATTACATTAATTCTTTCCTATAATTCCCTTTATTGCTATTGGGACCAGAATATTTAACGGCTTTGGTAAAAACGCATGTGCAACAGCCTCTACTAACGGATGCTTTGCAACGTTTGCAATATTTATCAATGATACCCTTGAATCCTTTTTCTCTGCAAATGACGAATCTTTGGTTACCCTGTTCTCAGAATCCTCACAATCCTTACACTCCTGTATGGTGCGATCAATATATTGTATTAAGGTCTGTCGGTTAATTTGTTTTTCATCAAACCTGACCAGGATTCTTCCTGTTCTGTGATTAACAATTACCTCTACTGATCCTTTTAAATAATTTATAATGCATTCCTGCAAATATCTGCAGGCATACATCTTTCCCATGAGATAGGTATTCTCATATCTTATCCTCCCTGGTAGAATACTTAAGGGCGACATTTTACTCTCCTTATACAAGCAAAAAT
>JABWAQ010000046.1 GCA_013360945.1 Candidatus Brocadia sp. | reverse complement strand
TCTCTACAAGATACATGTCCACTATAATATACCATATTATTCATCGATGTCAAATGTATTATTGAATAATAATAATATATTAGTGACCACATATTTATCTACAAAACAGTGCTAACTAACCATATATTCTATACTTATGCATTTTGGCTGGGGTGAACATCCGTTTCAAAGAAGCAAATGCTTCACCCCCGAGTAAAATGTAACATCTTCTTCTTCTTCTTCTTCTTCTTCTTCTTCTTCTTCTTTATCTCTCTGTTTATACCTTTCAAAACTTTGTGGCGAGCCATTCTAAACCCTTTCGTACGGATAGAAGAGTTTTTTGTACTCATCCTGAGCAAAGCGGTCTGTCATCCCTGCAATATAGTCACAGACTGCTTGATAAAGACCCGCTTTTTCCACCCATCTCTGATGTTCAATGGGTAGTTGTTTGGGGTTGTTAATAAAGGCCATAAAAAGTTCCTCCAGAAATCTCTTTGCCTTATCTGCCATCCTGGCCACCCGATAATGCTGATAGACATGTTTAAACAGGAATTTCTGAAGTTTCTTTTTTTGTTCAGATAATGCAGGAGAAAAAGATACGATCAGACCGGGATAATCCCTGACATCCTGAACGGTTTGTATACCTTCGTGTTTAATCCTGGATAGTGTGTTTTCAATCAGATCGGTAACCTCGATATTGATCAAGGTTTTGATCGTTTGTGCAATTAATATATCGTGGTCATGAATTGTCTGTCTTTGCGTTACCTTTTTCTGTGTCTCCCGCCATAAATCGACTGTTTGCAAATCATCGTCCGTAATAATACCCGCCTTCAAACTATCATCCAGGTCGTGATTATCGTAGGCAATGGAATCTGCCTTATCCACGATCTGCGCCTCGAGCAACGGTTGCTCATGTGCATTATATTCCGTTGTTACCGATGCGTTGTCGTAAGGGGACTTGTGTTTTACAATAGATTCCTTTAATTCCCACGACAAATTCAGACCTGGGAAATCCGGGTACTTTTGTTCAAGGATATCAACCACGCGCAGCCCGTGAAGATTGTGTTCAAATCCCCCGTGTCCTTCCATGAGCTTTTTTAAGGCATCTTCTCCCGAATGGCCAAAGGGCGTGTGTCCTAAATCGTGAGCAAGCGCGATGGCCTCTGCAATGTCTTCGTTGAGATTCAACACCCGTGCAATGCTTCGTGCGATCTGCGAGACCTCAATGCTATGGGTCAATCGGGTACGGTAATAATCCCCTTCATGATTTACAAAGACCTGGGTTTTATATTCAAGGCGTCGAAATGCCGTAGAATGGATAATGCGGTCCCGATCCCGCTGATAGATACTGCGGTACTGATGTTCATCCTCCGGATATTTCCTGCCCCTGGAATCCTTGCTTTTCATAGCGTAAGGGGCAAGCTCGCGATCTTCCCTGGACTCAATTTCTTTTCTCGTCAGCATCGGTTTGTTATAAAGGTTTGAACTATTTACAAATGTTTTTTAAATTCTTTGTAAAGGTCTTCCAGAGACTGTGGAATAACCTTCACATCTGAGACAATGGGCATAAAGTTTGTATCACCATTCCAACGAGGGACAATATGCAGGTGAAAATGGCCGACAAGCCCAGCTCCTGCAGACTTCCCTAAATTCACGCCAAGATTAAAACCTTCGGGTTTCATCATTGTCGTTAGAAGTTCTTTCATGTCTCTTGTCAATTTCATAATCTCCAGCATTTCATGGTCAGTAAGTTCCGATATGTCAGGTTTGTGCCTGTTCGGTGCAATCATGAGATGTCCGCTGTTATAGGGATATTTGTTGAGAATACAAAAACATTCGTTACCCCGGTAAACAACAAGATTTTTTTCATCCTGGTTGTCTTGAAATGAGCCACAGAGAAAACAACCGTCCCCTTTTGGAGATTCCTGAATATACATCATACGCCATGGCGCCCAAAGATTTTTCATTGTTTAATAACCCGGAAAACAGTGATCGAAATAAACTGATACCTGCACAAAAAGTTCTTCAAAGTAAACTGCAAATGCACACATTCAAGGTCTCAGACAAACTTTAAGTCGAAGGGAATACCATTCTACCCGCATCCTGCACAGGTAGAGGCAGTACAACTTCCACAACCACCGGAACTGTCATGCGAAGCACTGTCTCCATTTCCTCCCACAGACATTCCAAATACAGAAAATACCTTTTGGATATGGTCGCTCTGGCATAAAGGACAAAATAACTTTTTTCGCTCTGCTGCACTCCTGAAATATTCGTCAAATTTCGTGTTGCATTGATTACATTGGAATTCGTATATTGGCATAATAATTACTCCTAAAATACTCTATCATGTGAGTCACTTTGCTTATGGCCGCCCATAAGCCGGTTCTCAACAACCAGGATATGAAGAACCTTGACATCCTTAAAAATCATACTGATCGTAAGAAGGGTATCGCCCATCCCTGCCGTGACAACTTTACGCATCATAATCGAGGCAACCGTCAATCGTATTCTCCTTCATTTTCTGTAACAGCCACATGAAATTGTTCGGGTCTGTCACTTGTTATGGCAAGTAAGACATGGGATTAGCAGGTTTATCTTTTACATATATTTTGAAAGTGACCTCTTGTGATTTACCTGTGTCCGTAAGATTAACACTTGTTATCGGTTGTCCCTGCTCCACAAAACTTCCTTCCCCTACAACTGGATTGCTGCGGCATCGATATATAGTGCGGATGCCCCTTTCATGTTTAATCACGATGACGTGCATGCCGTCATCCGTTTCGGTAACAGCCTCTACAGTACCCTTTTTAGCGGCAACGACCATTTGTCCCTGTTGGGGCAATATATAAATACCCAAATTTTTAACTCCGTTCCTTGTTTCGCCGTAGTGCGATACAATTTGCCCTTTTACAGGCCAGATAAAGCCGTGAGAAGACACGCCACCCGCGACATTGCCGGTTGGCTTAGAGTTTGAGGATGACGTAAACGATGTACGAGATCTTCCAGAAGCAGGAATAATAAGCTTCTGCCCCACTTCCAGGTCTTTCGCATCAGCGATATGATTGACCTTAAGTATGGTATCAACGGACACACCATAATATTTCGAGATGCGCCACAGGGTATCTCCTTTTTTCACGATATAAGTCGTCTTTTCGCCTTGAATCGCTGGCTGAGACAGAGAGCCGGTCTTTTGGCCTTCAATAAATCTGACCTCATCCTTCAGGCGTGCCGGTGCCTTTGACTTTTCAGGTTGTAAGGCACAACCATCTATGAACAGCAACAAAAATGGCGTGACTATAAGAGCAAATTTTATAAAAAGATACCTTTTCATGACAATTGATAAATCATATACAGTCCTTCTTTGTGGGCAGTTTCAGGCTTTGCAGTTCCGCCAAGCTCACAGCAAAGCATGTGCAGATGGAGGACTCAAAGGTTGCCACGGCCTGGTATATGTCCTAAAATTCATATGATTTATCGCAATTTTATCAGTGCACATAAGCAAATTCAAGTGATACTTGAATAAATATTTGACATAAAGTATTTATTATTTATAATAATGCTCTTTTGTTTTTTCTTCCGTAAAATTTGATACATGTCTCAAATTTTGTGGCTGATTTAAACCAGTAATTTTCTGTAAAATATTTGTTTATTTTACGCCAAATGAAACATAAGACATTGCTATTGAATAGGTTGTTTCTTTTGGCACGATATGTGTTATACTAACTAATTCAAATGTTAAGGAATTTCAAACGCCCCCCATAATCCCCCTGTTTACGGGTGGGGAAACAGGGGGGGTAAGTCGCCAAAGACCTAATTAAACAAAAATAAATTTGCGTATAAATGGGTTAGTAAGGGTATGAGTTTCGTTTATTGATGGAGGTTATAAGCATTGGTAAGAAAGATTTTTTTCACAGGCCTGATTATTAGTATGTGCATGACAGCGACCCAAGGGTTCGCTGAAGAGACACCGAAAGGCGAAAAAGAAAAGAGTGAATTAGCCAAAATTATGGGTGAAATAGATAAAAATTACAAGACTGTTGAAGCTATCTCCGGATATTATAAATATAGCAACAACGACTGGCGTGCTATTTTTGAATCAAGCACCAATATTGTAAAATTGACCAAGATAGTCATTAGCAAGTTTTCCCGACCTGATGACAAGAAATATCAAGACCTTAATAAGACAATGTTGGCAGAAGCCGAAAAAATGCTGGAAGTTGTGAACCATAAAGAAGAACAAGGGGCACTGGAAGATGCCCAATGGCAAGTGAGACGATTGAGACAAACGTGTGCCTTGTGTCATAAGCATTTAGGAATTCATCTTTATCCGCAATTATATCCTGGCAAAAAGGATGAATTGCAACCTGGACAAGAAGAAATTCCTGCACCAATGGGGACGGATATCCCCAAGGATTGGTAATGATATTCGGTGGAAAGGCAAGGTCTGGCAAATGCAAAAAATGGCTTTTTTGAAGTGTTTTGAGCTATCATCAATAAAATTTTTGCTTGACTCATTTTATCCTCAATGATATATTGTCGGGAATTGGGAGTTTAAAATCAATCTAGCTGCGATAGCGTTCTAACAAGAGCAGAAGATCATTTTTTGACTGTTAGAAGTAGGAGTCAATTTTACTGATGACAGATGCCATAGGGGTTGGCCAATACCCGCTTGGCCCCATATTGTTCCCATACTTCTTTCTGCGTAAAAGACACATGAGCATTTATTCCTGAACAATCTTGATCTCCCTATAGTTTTTCTTTTTTAAGGAGTAATATAAGGCAAAGTCTCTGTACCATTGGTAAGTTGAATGCATAAGGAGGCATGCGCGATTTTGCCTTTTTCAGTTATTGATAAAGATGTAATTACGCTATGTTGCACACTGCAATTCGATGTCTTTCGTTACGAAGGGAGGTGAAGTGAAAGGTCTGAAGTTGTGGGCGTATCTCTGATTTCAGAGATGCTGGCTGATTGAAGAATTGGTGCCCTTTTATAGTTTAAGTGGGTTTATTACAGACATAGTTTTTCGTAGAAATTCTACTAATTGTTATGTATGCTTATAAAGTTATTTTAAAAAAGGAAAGTGAGGAGGGGAAAAAATGAGGCTAAAAAAAGGTATTTTTGCCGGAACATTTACATTGTTCATTGCCGCAATGTCATCAGTTAGTTATGGACAGGCGAGTCAGGGTGATTTGTGTAAAAAGATGTGGGACAACTTTCAAGGAATGCGGGCCATGACCGGACTTTCGACTGCTGATAGTAGTCAATTCGATAAATTTTCTGGCTGTGCAAAAGCGATCATTGCGGATACGGAGACTTCCAAGAGCAAATTTGCGACCGACAAAAACTATAATGTTTTGAACGATGAGGTTGTTTATCATGCATCAGAAATTGATAAAGCAGCATCAAACAAAGATCTGGAAGAAATTCAGGTACAATTCAGAAGGCTTACTATCGCCTGCAGGAATTGTCATAAGATTTATAGGTCAGAGCTTAAGCTTGTTCCGTAATATACTTTGAATATCCCTACATAATCATAAATGAGGAGGAAGTGAATAATGAAACTATTCCGTTTATCATATATAATACCTGTCGTAGCAGGTTTAGGGTTATCTTTAGGTAGTTCTGCCTGGGCATTAACCCATCATACCCCCGGCGACACAACGAAGAGTCCTTATACGATTTTTGCCGGTCTTGGTTTTGCTGTTCAAGAGAGTTGTTACTATTGCCACGGAAACGGTGGCAAGGGTACTGCTAAGGGACACGAATATGGAGTACCAGATTTTACAGATCCGGCTTTTCAGAGCGCCTGGACAGATGAAGCTCTTGTAAAACATATCAATACAGGAAAGGGCAAATGTCCTGGTTATCAGGGAAAGATGTCACCCGAAATGATAGAAAAGATGGTGGAAATTGTAAGAAATTTCGGTACAAAATAACCTTAATCGGTTGTATTCGCGGTTTCAATCAAAGTGCTGAAAATAAAAAGGGCATATGATGTGTAAATTTCATATGCCCTTTTGTGTTTTTACGTAAAATTGATGGGTTTTATATTATTTCCGTATGGAAAACCCTCTTCATTTGTTGCAAAGCAAATTGATGTTCACTTTGCGTAAGTGCAGCAACACAATTTTTTGGTATTACAACCTTATAACCCCGCATATAGGCTTCTGCTGTTGTATATAAAACACAAATATTTGTTACAACACCGGTAATTATTACATGCGTTTTGCCCAATTTTTCTAGTACCTTATCCAGAGAAGTTTTATAAAAACAGGAATAACTCGTTTTTCCCACCACATAATCTTCTTTGCGTGGTTTAAGTTGTCTGATGACTTCTGCTCCTTTAGTCCCTTTTACGGCATGCCTTGGCCACAACTGAAATTCCGGGTCTGTATCTTTGTGTGCATCGCAGCAATAAATAACGGGAATATGTTTTTTCCGTGCCTCTTTAATTTCTCTCTTAATGTTATCGATTATCATTCTTGCTGCAGGAACTTCGAGGGGAGCTCCTTTATTGACAAAATCATTTAACATATCAGCAACGAGAAGGGCGTACTTTTCATTGTCCGGCTGTTTTACCTTTTTCATATTCTAACCTGTAGTGAGACATAATTTCCCTTAGTTAAATGGCAAACCTTGCAAAATCTTCAGCAAAAATAATCTCCCCATTATAAATATTTTTAAGTTCCTCTGACAAGCACTTATTATTTTTAATGCTGGAATCACAGGCCGGATAAAAATGAGACAATAGTAATCTGTCACACCGGGACTCCTTTGCAATTCGTGCGCCCAGTTGTGGAGTAAGATGGCCTTCAACCTTTTGATCATCTGGAAAAGAGCATTCCAGAATCAGGATATTAACTTTATTCGCCAGGCGGAGGATACCTTCACAATAATCCGTATCGCCAGAATATGCCAGAGTTTTACCCTCCCGGGACTCTATGCGAAAACCGATACTGTGCATTGAATGGAGCAATGGCTCTACAACAATTTTCCAGTCATCGTAAGCTAATTCCCCCGTGTCGATTTCTTTAAAATACAGGTCAAAGGTTTTGGGTTTTATCGTCTCTCCGAAGACTAATAATAAGCCTTCATAAAATGCTTTTAAACCCGTAGGACCTGTAATATAAAGAGGATGGGTCCTTTTCGGTTCGTTGTATCGCATTGCAAAGAGGATTGAGACGAGGTCTAATGAGTGATCAGGGTGAAAATGGGAATAGTAAATGTGATCTATATCCAGATAAGTAACGCCTGCAAAAAACAGCTGTCGCAAGGAGCCAGGCCCTGTATCGAATACAAGGTGCTTGTCTTTTATCTTTACCAGGGTACACGGATACGCCCTCGTCCTGGATGGTATTCCCGTACCAGAACCAATGATCGTTAGTTCCATTTTATAAAATTTTTACCGTCCATATCACCGGGTATTGGAATATCAAATGAATTCAATATGGTTGCGGTAACGTCGGTAATCTCTAAAGACTGCTTGGTGATATTTTTATGATTAACATACACAAAGGCATCATCATAGGTATGCATACCACTAAAAACCCCCTTACCGAGAAGTGACTCTTTATAGATAGCTCCTTTTAAATCATAGCCGTGTTTAGGCTCTATTACAAGGTCTGGTGCCCTATCGAAAAATTTCCCCTGGTAAATTTCTTCCCGCCTGTGGATTCTATCAATTATGTTTGTCTTTGTAGCAGGGTCTTTGATCTCTGCAAGTTTGGTTATGAGAGTATTCCTCACTTGTTCATAGTCGTTACCAGGCTCTACACACCCGTTTGGTTCTCTTCCTTTTAGATTGATATAAATTCTCCCTGGATCCAGGCAATAGGCTTTAGATCCATTTCCTATGTCTGATAAAGATTTTGGTGGATTCGTTTTGAAATTTAAAAAGCCCTCACCTTTTAACCAGTGATTAATATATATCTCTTGCCGTAATGTGCAAAATCCATGGTCAGACAAAAGAATGAGGGTGGTGTTATTGTCGATATTTTCCATAATCTTGCCGACCGAGGCATCTATTGTCTTGTAATAGTTGAGAAACAAAGGACCGTATTTCTGGTCGTTGCTTTCCATAAACTCCCAGAAGAAGTGATGCAGCCTGTCTGTTTCCGTAAATATCCCGACAAAAAGATCCCAGACTTCGCTCTTCATAAAATGAAGAATTGCCTGGGTTCTTTTTTCCAGTGTCAGAAACAAGTCGTCAAATAATTTATCCTTTGATTCATGGATGAGTTGTGTTTCAACATCAATTTTGTAACCCATTTCTTTTAAGGCAGGCACAATTGTATTGGGAAACGATGCGCGGGCAAGGTCTATTGCCACAAATCCTGCTATGAGAATGCCATTCATTTCCAAAGCCGGGTATGTTGACGGCACATTAATCACGACAGACCTCTTGTTATAATTCCTGAGAATATCCCAAATTGGTTTGCTTTGTATGTGTTTAGAATTGGGGTAGTACATATCATAGGTGTTGGGGATTCTGTCCATAAAGCCGAAAATGCCGTGTTTTGCCGGATTTTTACCGGTCATAAAAGATGTCCATGCCACAGAGGATACTGCCGGATGTGTAGATTTCATCTCGCGGAGTGCACCAGCGGACAGTAATTTGGATATATTGGGGCATATGCCTAGTTGTAGTAGTTTTAAGATAAGACTATAGGGGGTTCCATCCAGCCCAATAACAACCGTTTTTTTCCCCGTATGATTACCCATTTCTCTATATTTTCCCTCCGATCTCTGCACCTTCAGCGATGGCCTCAAGCGCCGTGCGGCCTTCTACGGCATCACCGATGGTATAAACCTCAGGAACAAAGGCCTGAATGGATACTGCAAGCTCATTGTTAGGCTGGTGGAGTGTGGGGACAACAATATTATCAAACCCCTCCAGTTTTTGATCTGCCTCCCTTCGGCGACTGATAACTATGTAATTGTGTCCAATCTCAGTAACCTTTGTGTTGACGTATAATTGAGCGCCCATCTTTCTGAGCCGTTCGTACACATGATACCGTGGATGCGCAACCAGGCCGATCCCGAGCACACGCCTCATCTCTACAAGGGTAATCCTCTTGCCTCTGGAGGCAAGAAAATCAGCAAGTTCACAACCCTCAGGGCCTCCACCAACAATTGCTATAGTGTTTCCCAGGGAATCTGCAGTCGTGAAAGCGTTCTTAACATTGAGTACACCGTTACTTTTTGCACCGGCAATTTCAACGGGAACGTGCCTGGCGCCATGCGCCAGAACAACCACATCGGCATCAAATTGTTTGATAGATTCAGCGGACGCCTCTTTATTGAGCTGAATCGAGATATTCGTCTTTGTTGCCCGACTTATTAAATAATCGAGAAATTTTCCCAAAGACTCTTTCCTGGGCGCCAGGGAGGCATAACGGAAGCAGCCGCCAAGCTGTGACTCCTTTTCCCACAAAGTAACATTATGTCCGCGAGTGGATAATGCCTGAGCGGTGGATAATCCTGCTGGTCCTCCCCCAACAACCAATATTTTCTTTGGCCGTGTGGTTTTTGTTATAGCGGAAACACCTTCTTTGCCAATATAAGGATTGACCGTGCATACAAGCTTTTTATCAGAGATGCTTTCAATACACCGATTGCAGCTTATGCAGGTTCTTATGTCCTCAAGCCTGCCTTCTTTCACCTTGCCGGGAAGGTATGGATCAGCAATGAGGGTACGCCCCAACACAATAAGGTCGGCCTTGTTTTCTTGTAATATATTTTCTGCCATTATGGGACTTAAAATCCTGCCAACGGTTAAAACAGGTATTTTCACTACAGCCTTGACGCCCTCTGCCAGGTGGACAAAACACCCTTCGTCTAAATAGTAGCACGGTATATTAAAAAAAGCGGATGCATAATTACACGCAGAAACGTGAATGGCGCTGGCGCCTGCCTTTTCAAGAATCCTGGCTATCTCTCTGCTTTCTCCCAGTTTAATCCCTGTATCAGTGTATTCATCTGCACTGATACGGCATATTACCGGATAATCTTCAGGCACCATCCTTCTGATACTTTCTACAATTTCCCTGGCAAATCGTGAGCGGCGTGCCGTATCTCCCCCGTAATCATCTGTTCGTACATTGGATTCCGGGGACAGGAATTGATTCACCAGATAACCGTGTGCCATGTGGATTTCAACACCATCAAATCCTGCCTTTACAGCACGGCCGGCGCCTTCAGCAAACTTGGCAATTAAGTCCCTGATTTCTTCAACCAATAGCTCTTTAGGCATTTCTTTGGTTAATGGACTTGGAATGGCAGAAGGGGCTACTGGTTGCAATCCGGTAAAGTATGGCAATGCCTCTTTCCCGGCGTGACTTAACTGCAGCACAATCTTTCCACCCGCTGCATGGATGCAGTCCGTCAGTCTTTGCAATCCGGGAAGAAATTTGTCATCATGTATGCATAACATGCCATCATTAACCCGTCCGGCAGGGTTTACAGCCGTATTTTCCAGGGTAATGTATCCCACTCCACCCAGAGCACGTTCTTTATAGTAGGCAATAATCTCTTCTGTCACAAAGCCCTCTTTATCGCATAAATGTGTTTCCATAGGCGACATCACCATACGGTTCTTTATGCTGAGTGAACCTATCTTAAATGGGCTGAAGAGTTTTGGGAACGCAGTCATTGATTATAAAAACCTCCTCATTGGAATTTATTTATTATTTGGCGCCTTATCTGTTTCATTTATGGCATTAGTGCATGAACTACTGTCTTTTTTCTTTTCACTGGATTATAGAGTGTATCCCTCTCAACAGGTTCACGGCCAGCCTCTTTGATCAGATTAATGATTTCTTGGACAGATAACGCCTCTGGCGTTTCAGCACCAGCCGCATGGGTAATTTTTTCTTCCTGCACCGTTCCGTCAATATCATCCACACCAAAACTGAGTGAAATCTGGGACAGCTTGATTCCCAGCATAATCCAGAACGCCTTAATGTGGTCGAAGTTGTCAAGCATCAACCGGCTTATCGATATGATCTTTAAATCCAGCATAGCCGTAGCACTCGACCGGTTTGACAATTCGGTATTTTTCGGATGGAATGCCAGCGGGATGAAAGACATAAATCCACCCGTTTCATCCTGAAGTTCTCTCAATTTCATGAGATGGTGAATCCTATCCTCCGCAGTTTCCACGTGGCCATAGAGCATCGTTGCGTTGCTTCGTAGTCCCAGGGTATGGGCCTCACGCATCACCTGTAACCACCCATCGCCGCTGAGTTTTTCCGGACATAATTGCTCACGGATTTTTGGGGAAAATACCTCAGCTCCCCCGCCCGGCAATGAACCCAGCCCAGCCTCTTTGAGTTCTTTCAATGTTTGCCGTACAGATAGGCTTGCTTTTTGAGACAGGTGCTCGATCTCCACTGCAGTAAACGCCTGAATATGCACATCGGGACAGCTTTCGTGAATTTCACGAATCATCTCTATATAAAAATAGAATGGAAGATCCGGGTGCAATCCACCAACGATATGAAGTTCCGTTGCACCTTCTTCCACGGCGGCCATGGCCTTTTCCAGGATTTCCTCTCTATCCATCTCGTATGAACCCGCATCTTCTTTCTCCCTGCTAAAGGCGCAGAATTTACACCGATTCTTGCAAATATTGGAATAGTTGATATGCCGATTGGTAATATAATATACCCTGTTGCCGTTTTTCCGCTCACGGACGATGTTTGCTACGTGACCGATATGGAGGATATCGTTGGATTTAAAAAGCCGTACACCGTCATCAAAATCCAGACGTTCACCATGCATTGCCTTTTGAAGGATATCGTATGCCAGTGATGATCTCAATAATTTTTCCATTTTTATGAAAATATCAGAATTTGACGCCAAAATCAAGGAATATGTCCCATTGTATGATAGTACCAAGTTCTGTAGTGGAATGCAGATGAACGCTGATAAACACTGACAAAACTAATATTTACACTCTATAAAGATTTCACCGGAAAGGTGACGTTGCATCCACAGTAAACTCACTGTTGACAAAATGGCTTACTTTATTATATTGTAGCCAGATAGTTTTATGATATCTATAACAAAAGACCGCATATAAGCAGTGAAATCTAAGATAGATGGAGAACTATATCGCTAATATATCATTAAGAAGAGGCATTGGCTATCAAGACAGGAGGGGAATGGTATGACACAGAAAAGGAATGTCAACGGAGTAGACGTCGACAAGTTGTTTAGTACCATAGAGCTTATTAAGAAAACACCAGAAATTGCGAAGTTCAAATTCCGTGCAACAAATAAATGGATCGACGGTACACACAATCGTGCAACTATTAAAGATTTTTATGGTGCTGGCAAGGAAGATACTTCACGGAAACCTATGATGTTTGAATTAGATGAACCGCCCAGTGTTTTGCCCTTCATTATTATTGTTTGGTAATTTGATCAGGAACCTACTGCTGGAGCGTACATCCAGATCAACTTCATTCACTCGTTCAGTCGCCCGTGCGGGTTTACCTTCTCCGTCTAATATTTTTAGTATGCAAATTTAGAAGATGAACAACCAATGTCCCATTTCAAGTTATATACTTTTCTTCAATACAGCCGTGCCATGATAAAGGATTGACGATACTTTAGGGATTTTATGGAGAGAAATTATGAAGAGTAAGGTCTATTTTATCAAGGTTGAAAATGGCGAAGGTGTTTCTTCCGTCGCGCAAAAGACGCGGCAACTCTTTGATTTCGCTGGTTTTTCAGATGCAATTCAGAAAAATGACATGGTGGCGGTAAAAACCAGCTTTGGAGAAAAAGGGAATGTTGGCCACCTCAAGCCGCCCATTATTAAAGCAGTTGTCGACAAGGTAAAGGATTATAAAGGAAAACCCTTTTTGATAGAGACGAACACCCTGTATGTCGGCCGCCGTACCAATGCCGTTGATCACATCGCACATGCCCACGAGCACGGCTTCAGCTATGAAAATATCGGCGCACCCATTATCATAGGAGACGGTCTCTTGGGAGAACATGACGTCCAAGTGGAGATCAACCAGAAACTGTGCAAGTATGCCTATGTAGCCGGTGTAGCCAGGGCAGCCAATGCCATCGTCTCAATCGCTCACGCGACAGGACATCTGGCAACAGGGATGGGAGCTACCCTGAAGAATATCGGGATGGGACTCTCTTCACGCGGCGGAAAACTGGCCCAACACTCAGGTGTAATTCCTCAAATCCTTAAGAAACGATGCAATACCTGTGGCGTATGCGGCAGATGGTGCCCGGTGGGGGCGATCAAGATGGGTGAGCAGTACGCCATTATCGATCCGAAGATATGTATCGGTTGCGGGGAATGTCTCTCCGTTTGTCAGTTTAATGCCGTAAAGATTGCATGGGATGAGAGCACGATTAACCTTCAAAAAAAGGTTGCGGAACACTGTCTGGCAATTCTAAAAGGAAAGACGGGAAAGGTGGTCTTTTTTAATTTTCTGACCCATATTACCAAGCACTGTGATTGTATGGACAAACCCTTTGAACCGGATATTGAAGATATCGGTATCCTTGCTTCAAGGGATCCTGTTGCCATTGAAAAGGCAACAACGGATATTATCAAAGATCACACAGGAAAAGACTTCTTCAAAGAAGCCTGGCCTAACATTGATTATACCATTCAAATTTCTTACGCTCAGGAGATTGGCCTGGGGAGCATGGATTATGAACTGGTGTCATGTGAGGAGAGAGCGATGGCGGAGACGTCAAATAGGTAGATATAAACCAGTATCACGGTAACCAAAAAGGGATTTTTCTTTCGCCCCTTCAGGGCTGCTTATTGTGATGTTTTCTTTTTCAGGGGCAGTACCCCTGACGATATTCTTTCATCCCTTTAGGACTCAGCGTTGTTTAATCTCTATTTTTTTTAACAAATTCAAAATTTAAATACCGAAACCCAAAACAAATGATCAAGGAGGTGTAGCATGATTGCCGAGATTAGTGTGATCCCTATTGGAAAAGGAATTGATCTGGCCAGTTACGTTGCTAAGGTTGTAAAAATTATTGATGAAAGTGGATTAGATTACAAACTCAATCCCATGGGTACCGTGGTGGAAGGGGATAGTGATCGGGTATTTGATCTGATTAAGAAGTGCCACGACAAAATGCTCGAGTTATCTGAGAGGGTATATACCACGGTAAAGATAGATGAAAGGAAGGTTGAAAAGGGACAGATGCTTGAACAAAAGATACAGGCTGTAGAGAAGGAGTTGGGAAGGAGTCTGAAAAAATGAGAAATAACTTTCTCATGGTTGCTTTGATCTTTGCTTCGTTTATTTTACTAAACATGTCCATTGTTCATGCAAAGGGGGATGATGCCATGCAATCGGTGAAAGGCAAAAAGGTTGTAATGATTATTGCCAGCAATAATTTCAGGGATGAGGAATTGTTAAAACCTAAGGAAGTTTTGGAGAAAAATGGAATTGTTGTAACTGTAGCTTCCTCTTCACTCAAGGAGGCGACAGGTATGTTGGGGGCAAAGGTAAAGCCCGATGTCCTGTTTACCAATATTAATACAGGAAATTATGATGCGGTTATATTTGTCGGCGGTTCCGGAGCCAACGAATATTGGGATAACTCAACTGCCCATAAGATTGCGACCGACGCACATAACTCAAAGAAAATTGTCGGTGCTATCTGTATTGCGCCGGTAACCCTTGCAAGGGCAGGTTTGTTGAAGGACAAAAAGACTACGACCTATTCCTCTACGGTAAGTGACATAAAATCGGCCGGTGCGAACTATACTGGCGCTGATGTGGAAAGGGATGGGAATATCATTACTGCCAGCGGTCCAACAGCTGCACAAAAATTTGGGGAGGCTATAGTCAAGGCACTCAGTCGGTAGGTTTAATGTTAAGGAATTCCAAATCATCCATTCCTCCCCCTGATCTTACTGTTGGACAAAATGACCCTAATTGGGCGACTATCATTTAAAACAGCTAATTTTGCTGATTTTTTCGCTATTTTTTTGAAATCTGTAACAATTTACTTCTTTGAAAGATAGCTTCGTAGGAGTGAAATGTTTATAGAAAAATGTGATATACACAACCATAGCTCCATCGGAGCGATATCTGAAACACGGAAACAACATGCCGCTCCGATGGATCTGGGTTGTGGTATAATGGTTTAGTAGCGTTGTCAAGTGGAGACCTGAGAAAAGTCCGCCAAGGTATAGTTGTCAAGTATCAAAATCGTTGTAGTAATAAGCAAGCCGGATCTTGGTAACATTCAGTGCCCCGGCAATACTCCGTTTGCTCACATTCACCCGCATGTTAACCGCTCATACGTTCATATCAGAAACAAACCTTCAAACCGTATCCTTACATAGATAAGGATGCGGGAATTTCTGCAGTTGCATATACTCACCGGGGCATGAAATTGTGATTTTGTATACAATTGTTACAAATCAACCATGTTACAAAAAGTAACGATCCCTTATGCGCCTAGTTTATAGGCATTGAGGAGAATTCGAATACGCATCTTTCTAAAAGTTGTCACATTTAGTTATACTATATTCATTGCATATTTTTATAGTATCAAATGTTTGCTGCTGTTATAACATTAAATATTGTGAGCACTTACAACTTTAAAAGAATATAATGCTTTTTTGCGAATTAGTGGCATACCATCTGCAATTTCATAGCATCGCATATGTAATGAATTGTTATTTTGTGCGTTCGTTAAACCTTGTTTGCGGATCACTTTCTTTCCTAATATTTTAACGATCCGCATGTATTTAGGAAAGGCAGCGGGAATATGTTCCTCTGACTTTCCTAAACGGCCTATAAAATGATGGAGGAAGACCGATGGAATTTGCACTTCAGGTTTACATAAAAGACGTAAAAAAAATTTCTTCTCTTACAGTAGAAGAAGAAAGAAGATTATTCGAGAAGGTTTACCGTGGTGATTCAAAGGCAAAAGAATCCATTGTTATGGCTTATCTTCCATTGGTCATAAAGATTGCCGGTCGGTTTGTTTACTATGGAACATCCCT
The DNA here is from genome assembly GCA_013360945.1 of Candidatus Brocadia sp. Classification (GTDB taxonomy): domain Bacteria; phylum Planctomycetota; class Brocadiia; order Brocadiales; family Brocadiaceae; genus Brocadia. The sequence continues at coordinate 12,511 of JABWAQ010000046.1, read as the reverse complement.
TTTGGATTTAGTTGGCGAAGGGAATATTGGGCTTATACGCGCAGTGGAAAGATTTGACCACACATTGGGTCAGCGGTTTGGTATATATGCCTCATGGTGGATTAAATGGACTATTCAGCGCGCACTGATTAATAACTCAAAGACAGTACACATTCCCATCTACATGGCGGAAAGGGTTTCTAAGTGGAAAAGAGTATCGTCAAATTTGGCGAATACCCTGAATAGACCGCCCAACCGAAGTGAAATTGCGCAAGAGTTGCAGGTTGACGAGAAACAGGCTCGATGGATAGAAAGGGCGGTGAAACATACCTATACGTTAAACGAGACACGTTTACAGGAAGATGAATCAATGGAACTCTGCGAATGTATCCCTGATGAAGGTGTGAAAATGCCCGAAGATGAGTTGATTGCGTCTCACGACAAAAAGAGATTAAGAAGGTTACTTGATACAATCGATCGCCGGGAAGCACAGATATTGAAAATGAGATATGGATTTGATGATCTGGAACCCATGACACTTCGAGAAGTAAGCCAGAAACTCAATATAAGCCGGGAATGGGTCAGGAAGATTGAAAAAAAGGCTTTGTTAAAACTCAACAAACTCATGGCTTGTAATACGTAAATTGTGTATGGCGTAACATGAGGGAAGCTAACCGTGCTGAAAGTGTTTTCAGCGGCTTAGTTTGAATTTCCGCCATACGAGAGGAGGAGAAGGAAATGTTAAGGAAATATGGTTATGGTTTATTGGTAGCAGGGGCATTAATGTTTGGCGTTGGTGTTGTAAACACCGTGTTTATAGGCACAACTATGGCAGAGGAAAAGCAGTGCGAAAAGTGCAAACATTTGCCATCAAAACCAGAGAAAGATTGTAAGTGTGAATGTCATCATGCAAAGCACTAATCGTGAACAACGCGTAAATGCATGATAACATCTGAAAAGTAGTGCAAAAAGGCAATTCTTATGAATTGCCTTTTTGTTTTGTAGCGACTGACAGGGAGATAACTGCTGATTGTCAGTTGTGATCGGATTGATGGTGGACATGATGAGATATCAATGAAACTTTACGAAACTGAATGGATGGCGAATTTAGTCAACAACATTTTTAGAAATTCAACTCGTATCCCACTGTTGGTATCCAATTGGCCCTCATTCCTTCGTCATTGAGCGGCGTTTGCACATTGAAAAATACGAGCATTCCAGAGCGCGGACTCCATTTGAATCCTGTTGAAAAGTCTACAATATCGTTACCGGTATCCGACCTCTCTGTTTTATGACTGCCAATAACATCCATTGCAACAGAAAAATGGTTATTCCCCTTGCCAAATGCATAATCAGCACCGGTGGTGTATACAATTCTGTCTTCACCCTCACTTCCGCTATTAAACTCATATCCGAAGTTAAAATGCGGTGTAAAATGATTAATATTCTTTGAAAATATAAGAAACGGTTTTATGCTGGTTCTACCCGTTCCCAGGAGATCATTGTCGTCTCCCGTTTGTAGCTTCACATCGAGTGCGGTTGTAAAGTCTATCCATTTCGACGCAAAAATGAAATACTTATTTCTCAGAAAAATATCCCCAATGCCTGTGGAGGCGCCAGAGACTGAATCATTCATTGTTTCGCCTGTGCCGAGGCTGTAACCGAGTAGTGTGCCATTTTCACTTTTTTTTCTTGTTCTATTTAATATCTTTGCAGTACTATTGACATCGAGTTGAACCTGTAAGACAGGTATTAGTATAGAAATATCCCAACGGTCTGTTATTCCATAGGTGCCGTAAAAAGAGAACAAATTACACTTCACGTCTACGTCGAAGTCCATTTGAAGCAAATTTTTGTCTTTTTGTTCTTTGTCTAACAATACAACAGACTCTAAATTGTCCAAATCTCTTCCATCTAACGTAGAAAAGTTAATATAGGTATAAGAGAAACCAAAGTTTATTTTTCCTTTTCCCAGGGTAGGGGCCCTTTCGGCGAAAATAGGACCTAGACTGTCCGTAGTCCTTGTAAATACCTCTAATTCGCTATCGTACTGAAAGGTAAATCCACCGCCCGTTGAACTGACAGGGAACTCCCCCCTTTCTGTATTTAACTCTGAATTCAGATTTTGAATTTCGTTAAGCGAATCTAATGGTACCTGAACGGTTGTAACTACATCTACGCCGCCTCCTCCCGTTTCCTTTTCGAATACCTTTGTTACAGGAATACCTTTTCCACCATATAACGTAGTTATTAAATCGGACAGGCTGCTGGCCAAAACCGGGGTTACAAAGAATGTAAATGATACGAAAGCAGCGAGTGTGATTGATATGCACTTTGTTGACATAAAAGTATCGGTATTCATGAATAGGAATTTTGAAGTATGTATCCTGGCACATCGACAACCCCTGAATCCCCTTTTCCTAAGGAGGACTTGAGGAAATCCCCCTTGAGAAAGAAAAAACCGAACAATTCTCTTTAAAAAAGAGGGCAAGGGGGGGTTTTGATTGGTATTTGCTCTGTATCTAAAAGACGTTGGGCTTTTGTTTTTTTAACCAACCTGATTTATATAATCCGGAACGAACCCCCATAAATTATATAATACTTAAATATTGCCCTGGAAAAGTCAACAAAGTTTTTGAAAAATAGATACGTAGGAAGAAGGAAAGTATTGGAAATGCTTATTTACAGAAGGGTGTTCCATAGACCTTCCATTCAAAAACTACGGGGTTGGATTGCTGCCCCTGGCATTTTGTGGAAGGTGAAATTTTTCTGACACGGATAGCTTTCGTAGTTATTGGTTGTGTGAACGAATATTCAATATCCCCTACTTTGTCCCTAAATTCAGCATCAGTGACCCATGTGGTTCCATCCGCACTTAAATGCTGAACTATTCCGCTACCGAGATTCCTGCCTGGGTCTATATAAAGAGGGTCGTCTGAGTCTTCACCACAACTTCCGTTACAATCCGTTGTCTGAATGGTCAACCCGGTAACAGTAACTACTTTGTTCCAATCAAGTTGAATCCACGCAATCTTCCTTTGTCCGATCTCATTGCGTGTTCTTATCCAATGGTAGGAGCAATCTGCCTTTTCTATGCCGTCATTCATTACTCCCGGACCAAAGTCATCAACACCACCACCGCTACTGGAAGCTATTCCACAGGGTGCAATATTTGAAACAACGTTAACGTTATTTAAGGAATTTCCTTTGTCACTGAGAATTTTCATAGTAGCAGTGCCACTGTTATTAACGTCTGGAATACGTGAATCATAGCCAACGCGTATGGTATCCGAAAACGTAGTTTGACAAAATATAAGGGTAAATATAACCGCTATGACAAAAATACTATATCTATACATCATATGAATAATCCCTTAGTTTTTTAATGATTATTTAGTTGCTCAGTAAATAGCAATATGAGCTGGAACAAGATTATTGTTTCAAGAAACGGCTATTGATTCGTTCCTTTAAATTAGAATAAGATGTTGTAATATTATTCAAAATCTTTCTATATTTTAGATATTTCTCGGGTTGCTCAGCTAACTCATCAGGCCTTTTTACTATCTTCCATTCATTATTTTCTTTATAAAGGATTTTGGTTACTCTGGGTAACACCTCTTTGTGTCGGTTGCCACGTTCATCGCACCATTCATCAGTCCTGTCAAAACTAACGGTAGCCTGGCCGTTATCATCGTTCACTTCGATTATTACATTTCGGATAGAAACCTTGAAATCGTGTACATACAAATAAAGTTGCCTGAGTTTATTTTCCTCTTTTTCAGAAGATATATGTCCAAGTTCTCTTAGCGCCTCAATATTCCCTTTTCCCCATGCCTTTTTATACTCCTCCAACCAACTTTGTATCTCCCGGATTATTATCTCTTTTGTACCTGATTTTGTCGTGGTTTCCCTTGTACCGGTATTAATGTCATGTTTTTGAATATTGTCAACAATTTTATCAGCATAATTATTGTTATGAATCATTGTATCATCATCAGTCTGATTTGAATTGCTATCATTAATGCCGTACGAAGGCACGGCTAGCGTTTTGTTGCCAGCAGTATCAGTAGTATCTTGTAACTCTTTATTTATATCTTTGCCTGAAGGTATTTCCGAGCTATTACTCCGGGCTATCTGCTTATCATTATCGTCTTTCTGAGACTCACGGCCTGCTTTAGGGCGCTTGCTGTGTACTATTTGCTTGTTATTATCATCATGCTGAGATTTATTTGTTTTATTGTATGTGTCAGAGAAATAACCAATATTGCTTGGAACATAAGTATTTTTGTGTTCCTTCGGTAAAAAAAACAGGGAGAACACAAGTGCGGTTGGCACAGAGGTAAAAAATATAATAAGTGCACTACTTTTTGAATAATTCGCGAATTTTAACTTAGCGCTACATTTTCTCTTTTGTAATAATGATTTAAGTTCATCTATTGATTGAGGTCTTTTATCCTTATTTTTTTCCAGACAAAGGAATACAATATTTTCAAGATATTTTGGGATTTTTAATTTATTATTTAACTTCCGGAAAGGCTGAGGTTTTTTATTCAAGTGTTTGTTCATTAAGGTAATTTGATCTCCGCTAAACGGAGTCTTCCCCGTCAGCATCTCATACATGATTACTCCCAGGGAATATATATCTGTCCTTTCGTCACACTCACCTCTCCATTGTTCCGGAGCCATATAAAGCGGAGTCCCCAGAATACTTCCCGTCAGAGATACCGTATCGTGTGCCCGCAGTTTTGCTATCCCGAAATCTAAGACTTTTACAAAATCATCACAATCTCCAACCTTAGATAACATGATATTTTGGGGAGTAATATCCCGATGGATGATCTTTTTGGGATGCTTGTGAGCAGCCGATATCACATCACAAATCTGGAAAATAATGTTTAACATCCGTGTGACATCGAACGCCCCTGTGTTTTTGATCGTTTCTTTTAGATTCTGGCCGTGGACAAATTCCATGGCCATGTAGATTGTGCCGTTTGCATCCCGGTCAAAATCGTATAAGTGAATCGCATTGGGGTGGTGTAACTCCCGGATAGTAGCTGCTTCGTTATAAAATCTCTTAATGTCTTGACTATTATCACTTAAATTTATATGTAATATTTTTATAGCAACAATATCATCAATATTAAGTAGTTTTCTTTTGGCTTTATATACAGTGCTCCAGCCACCGACAGCAATTTTTTCCAGTATTTCGTATTTCCCTCCCAAGAGTTTACCAATATAAAGATTACATATTTGTTGTTGAGAAGCCGCCAATGTTTTGTCGCATATTGAAGATGTTTGCTCTGTGTCAACTTGACAGGATTCTTCACGTTCAAATCTTTTCCCACAATGTTTGCAGTCAACAACTTTCTGGAGATCGATAACTGCTTCCTTGAATTTTTCATTACAATGCGGACATGAAATAACTGTGATTCCCATCTTCCTCAAAAGATAGGCCTCTTGATCCGGCGTAATATACCCCCGATCTATCATGATAGCATCAAGGCTTTTTCTCGAGCATTCCTCCCCGAAGGCATCTGCAACAGATTGACAAATGTGTACCTGTTCAGGCGTTGCGAATCCTTCTGAGATAGCTAGATTTCCAAATTCTATATCTAATCTGCTCTCCATAGTGGTTTTTCCTGAAGGGCTCATATTATAAAACGAGGTATTAAGAAAAATTTGTATCCAGGATTGGATTTTCTAATCGTAACAATTTGACTTTTTGAAAAAGGTAGCGCCGATTCTTTGTGGTCGACCTGCGCGGGGGATAAACCACCCGCGCTACGTATTTTGTTTTGTACTGATTACCTGGAAATGTACGGATTTTTCAAAAAGCTACATTGATACCTTGCATCAGACATTATATAAAACAACGAATCATACCGCAACCAACAAGAGGCGGGCAACGGTGAAATCGATCCGCTTTTGCCCGCTTACTTATTGTGTTAATCTGATCAAAATTTGGAATTAATGCAGAGGTGGCTACTTATCTTGCAATAGATTAAAGTTGTTTTGAGTATCTATTGATATGATTTTTCGATGTGATTGTCTTTTGTTTCTTAACTTTTTATCATAGATACTTATAGCGACAATGGATAATATAAAAAAAATAAACCCACATACCACCATTCTTATATCCTGTGAATTTGGATAGATAAAATAAAATTTTTGGCCTATTAAACAACCAACTATCAGGTTTATCATAGGTAGAAGAAACAAAAGCATCATGCTTTTATATGGGGAGTGCTCGATTATTTTTAATGTTACCTGCTGACCTGCAAATAAACCAGGGAATGTATTAGTTTCTAAAAGATTTGGCTTGTTTTCTATACCCATACAGACACCGCAACTTTTGCACTCCTGTGAATCAGACTCTATTATTTCCACAGATGCACGGTCGCCATTGATATATTTGATGATTCCTTTTTTGACGTCCTGTTTTTGTCTGAACATACGAACAATCAATAATTAAGCCCCTAGGTAGATTGTTGGGTTTGGGTTGCATTACCCACCTTTTCTCGCATTAATTTACCAACCTTGAATACTACCACATTTTTGGCTGGTACAAAGGCCACTTCGCCGGTTCGTGGATTTCTTGCCTTTCGGGCGGCACGCTGGCGTATTTCGAAAACTCCAAAATCACGTAGTTCTATGCGATTACCTTGTGCAAGCTCACCAATAATCTCATCCAAAAACATCTGTATCGTTTTTTTTACAATCATATGGGTGTTGTCTGTTCTTCTGGCAATCTTTTCGCATAGATCCCTTTTTGTCGTTGTTTGCATTACTATTCTCCTTTTAAACGATAGATATGTGCAAGCGGTAAATTTGTAAAAAAATCCATGTGTATGGATTTTAGAAAGAAAACATCACCCCCCTTTGGTATAGCATGTAATTAGTGAGAACCATTTTCTAGTCTTAACTAACTTCTAGGCATGATATTTATGATTAACTGCGGACATATTATCAATTCAAAAGATTAATGTCAATACGATTTTAACACTTTTAGACATCTAAATTTATGGTACAACCGCAGAAAATTGCAATTCAGTCGTTCTTTAAAATATCTTGACAATAAATCAATAAATGTGTATTGTTATAAAGCATTTTGTCCAGGTATGTCTTATAAAAATTTGAGGAGATGAAGTAATTATGAAGGTAAATATCAGGAAGAGTTCTATAAAGCATAAAAGAATGTGCGGTTTTCGAAAGAGAATGAGGACAAAGGGTGGACGTGCGATCTTAAAGAGGAGAAGAAGAATCGGCAGAAGACCATTGCTTGATGTGTAACAACATAAATAAAAAGACCTTAAATATCAAAAACTGATATTTAAGGTCTTTTGTTTTACTATTTCCTTAATCCTCTATGATAATTGCCTCTACCGGGCACTCTTCAGCCGATTGTCTGCAAGAATCTTCGCATTCCGAAGGCACATCAATATTTTTAGCTACAGCCACATCCCCTTGCATGGAAAAAATTTCAGGACACGTTTGGGTACAAAGTTCACAACCGGTGCAAACATCAGCATCTACTTTTGCGCGCATGATTAATCTCCTTAAATTGATATTTTTTATACGTTATTAAAGATTTATTGCAAATTACAGTTACTCATTTACTATCGCCGCGTCTCCTTTCTTTCATTATTTTAAAGAATTTATGGTTGAAACTCAACAACCATTTTACGATATAAAACCAGAGATGCTGTCTAACTGAACACCTTGAATTGCGATTTCTGGAGACAGAACGACCTCTTCGCCTCCCCAGACAATCGTCTGCCTTCTATCGTTCGATACGGCAATAATCTTATTCAAAATATCCATTATGTTACCATGTATCCTTATTGTATTGGGTTTCAGAGGTTTGACGATTTTACCGCCCTTCACTATATAAGAATCAGCAATAATGGTACTGGTAAAATCGTCCGCGGCAAGCCCATTAATGGGATAAGTATACCAAATTCTACCGATAATAATTGATTTGTTAAAATGTTTCAGGTTATATTCCGCAAGCGCCCCTTTTAGCCCTTGCCAACCAAGTCCAACAATTGCCTCATCGCTGATTTCCATTACCGCCGGATCGTGGTAGTTTTCTAATACGGGTTTACCAACAGGTACAGGAAGTGATTTAAAGTCGGGATCGTATATCCTATTTCTTTTTGCCTTATTGAATGCCTCCGCAATGCCCTTCGGGGTAATAGTATTAGAAGAACTGCCAAACCCCACTTTTATCTCTTTCCCTGTCTTAAAAACAGCCAATAGGCCAATACCACACAATTGCGTTGATTTGGTCTCATGGACGCCATTGCAAGGGATATCTGATGTATAATTGAGCCGCACCGTTATTTGCTCGTTCCACGATGCGAAGATCTCCGCATCAATGACTTCCTTGTGTTTTTTGATAAAGTCTATTCCGTTGCGGACGCAAGTCCTCAGGTCTTCTACACGTATCATATTTGATGTCCCATTAATCGTGCCTTAGAACGCAATGTCGGGCCACCATTCCCAACGCGCATTACCTGCATAGGTTGTCCTTTACCACAATTGGGGATAGGAAAGACTACACAGTCATTCCCTACGGCATCGATGTTCATCAAAAAATCCTTAGAGTCTGCCGTAATACCGCCTTGTCTATAGAGTTTCGTAAGTTTTCCGTTTTCTATCTTATATACCTTTTGTGCAGAAATCCGAAAATTTTCTCTGGATTCGCTAATGGAAGGGGTTCGATGGTTGACAATGAAGTACCCGTCCTTAACTTCTGCAATTATTTCTGCCGGTGATTTATTCCCGTTTGCAAAGACGGTATTCGTCATTCGGACGAGGGGGGCATATACAGATTCTGTTGCCCTCATAGAACCATTCGGGATGTGGTCCAAGATTGCAGCATATTCACGCCCATTCATAAATCCCCTGAGGGTTCCATTTTCGATGAGATTTACCCGTTTGGCGGGGGTGCCTTCTGCGTCATATTTGTAATGACCGTATCCGTGTATGGTTGGATCTGAGTATGCGCTTAAGAGAGGGGATGCTATCTGTTTTTCCAATTCGTTGTCATGAAAATCTCGAAAAAGCCATGACCTCCCTGCGTAGGCCGTTTCAAGTTTCAGCGCCCTGTCACTCTCAGTCGGATGTCCTACAATTTCATGTACCAGGAGTGCGTTAAAATGCGGGTTTGTTACCACCACAACAGGATCGTTCGTAGCGGATAAGAATTCCGACTCGGTAAGTTCCAGGGTTTCTTGGGTTCGCATGAATGCAAAATCAGGAAGCGCCTGCCGGTAAACATTTTTGCCTTTTACCACCTCCCACCCGCGGAGGTCGCCAGGATAATCATAGCAACCCTCCGGAACACCCCCTGTTTTTTGAGCCACAACGGACACCATCCCCTGAGTAAGGGCATATGATTGATCAATGCAGGCGCCTTCGGTGCTGCAAAACAACTCTCTCCTTATGCCTGTTTGCGCATCTATGGCAGCATATTGCACATCTTCGGAAATACCGCGCATCTCCCCGGAGATCTTTGTACTAAGGGCGAGAATCTCTTTTAAAGGTACCTTCCTCGGATCTTCATCGAATACAGCGCCAATTGTATCCCGACAGACATCGATCTTTGCAAGATTTACCCCAGTCAGTGACGAGGCAATTGGCTTGAACTCAGTTTTCTTATTCGCGTTGACCATAGCCCTTGTATATGCCTTATTTATTCTCAGGGTGACTATTTTGTTGAAAGTTTTTGGGCTGGATTCAACCTCGCCCATGGGTTGGCCGTAAAATCCCCATGCACTCATCTCACCGGCAAGCACCCTGATTCCACAAGAAATAGAGAAATCTTCACCCATGCCCTTAGCCTTCCCGTTTTCGGCAGAGGCATGTTTTATTTCATAAATGCCAAGCCTGATATCGGCATACTTGCAATTCCTGAATGAACCGGCCTGTTGAACAATCTTTGTAACCGTTTCTTTCAGTGCATCTATGAGTTCTATTTTTATGCGACTTGCGATGGAAGTGCTCCTTATTTAGGGCATTTTTATTCGTGTTGTAACCGCGGACTTTAAGCCATTTGGCTGAGCGTTTGTCTGAGACCTCGGCGTGAGCCCGCTCGGACGTTCACGCTGACAATTTACGTTGAAGCCTGCATTTATACACACCCGAAAGGGGTGCGGCTGTCATATTTTGTAATCGCCTATTTAACTAAATATTTCTCGTTTTTCCATAAAAATTTGCATCTTTGCAAACGAAGCTGGCCGCATGCGGCATTAATATGGCCACCTTTTTTCTTTCGCAGAGTGACGACAAGCCCATGTTTATCCAACGTTCTGCAAAATGTTTCGATCGTTTCCCGGGAAGGCGGCCTCCAGCTAAACTCTTCGACAGGATTTACGGGAAGGATGTTAATATTACACTGCATGCCTTTCAGTAGTCGTGCCAGGGATTCGGCGTCTTGTCCGGATGCATTGACGCCTTCGATCAAGATGTATTCAAAACTGATGTCTCGTCTGGTAATTTCGAAATATTCCCTGGCTGCGTCAATGATGTTTTTTATACCTATCTTTTTATTCGACGGGATTATCTTTGATCTTATGCTATCGTCGGGAGCGTGAAGGGATATTGCAAGATTTACCTGGAGCCCTTCATGCGCCAATCGGAGAATACTATCGACAATGCCCACCGTTGAGATGGTGATATGCCGGGCCCCGATTCCCAATCCCCATTCGGAGTTCATAATCCTGACAGCCCTGATAACGTTATCGTAGTTCATAAAAGGCTCGCCGATACCCATGAAGACAATGTTGGTGAGGCGTTCGTCAGGCAAAAGATGGCCTTTGACATGGAGTACCTGTTCAACCATTTCACCGGTGGTCAGATTTCTTTCCAGACCCAATAGGCCGCTCGCACAGAACCGGCAGGCCATTGCGCAGCCCACCTGTGTGGAAACACACGCGGTAATCCTCTTGCCCTCTCTTAATAAAACACACTCGACCACATTTTCATCAAACGGGCGAACCAAAAATTTTTCTGCACCATCAGCGGTTTGTGTGACGGAATCAACTTTGGTCTGATAGACCTGGCACAGTCCAGCAAGTTGCCTTTGAAAATTTTTGGGGAGGTTCGACATCTGGTCAAAGGTCGTTGCCCCCTTGTCGTAAACCCAGGAAAGTATTTGTCTTGCCCTGTATGTGGGTTCACCCATTGAGGTACACAGTTCTTCGAGTTCAGGCAACGACATATTGGTGATTGAGAGAATTTCCGTCTTATCCATAGCACAGCGAAGCCGCAAGCAAATCCTCCTTAGTAAAGCTGCGAAGGAGGTTGTAAAAAAGTCATGTGAAAAAAGAAGTTTTTATAGCGTAATACTATCTACCTTTATTTCCTTTTGCTTATTTTAATCGTACTTCTCAGCTTTATACCCTTCTCTGTCTTGCAATTATACGCTATAGAAACATATATTATCAACGGATAATGTACCTGCTGATATCACGTAGATTTGAGTGGGAAAACAAAAATTTACTCCTGACAAATTACGGCAATATAATTGAAAATCAGTATCGTGCAGACTATAATTCAAAATGTTTACCCTTCCCTTGTTTAAGGCAATCCATTCCGGTATTTTTCCATTACGAAATATCGTAGACAAAATTCATATTTTCGTTAAATTCCTTAATTTCGTAACTATCTTTACTGGTTTTTTGTGAGTCACAACCAATTGGTATCATTGGTGTTGGGTTTTGCTTGAATGCATTGGTATATGATTTGTATTCTAAAGATACAGAACGGAAAAAAATGTAACGGCATGTATATTTCAGGGTTATTACGAAGGGAGGCTGATGATATGAATGAAAGTTTGCAAGATTGTCAGAAGACCATGACAGGATGTACCGTTACACAATAAACATCTTTCAGCGGGGATATTTCACTACCAATGGAAAGGGTGTTCCATGCCGTAAAATTCAGCAACGATCAGAAAATAAATGCGGCTGGAGAAGGGGGGGGCAAAATGTCAACTACGCTTTATCTGTCAAAAAGATCGCCGGTTCTCTTTTTGATGCCATTTGCAATGTATTTTTTCCCATGGGTTTTTTACGTCATTATCGTGTTGAGCACCGGGAAAATACTGCATCTGTTCAGCAGGGCATACTATTTTCGATACAAATATTTCTTACACGGCAAACACAGAGAAAAGATAACCCAGAGGAGTATTGCCCGGTTTTACGTGAAAATACGGGAAAATATGTATAGCTGTATAAAAATTTGCCAGAGAAGGGAGGTCGTAAATATGCTTATAAAAAACCTTGTTTCATAAAAGTATTGTTGAATGGCTGGCCATTGGTTGCTTTACACTATATAGAAAAAGGGAAGAAAGGAGGATATCATGGGTAAATGTTGGAATTGGACTTTGGCATCGGCGTTCATTGGCTGCAGCATCATGGGTGTGACAGCCAACCTGATGACGAAAGAGGCAAAGGCAGTAGAAATCATCACCCACTGGGTACCGCACGAAGTATATGGGCAGATTGGCGAGCCGGATAATAATGGT
>JABWAQ010000141.1 GCA_013360945.1 Candidatus Brocadia sp. | reverse complement strand
CGATTGAATTCTCTGGCCATACACCGCCCCTTGGAGCATAATGACTTCAAGGTTGTTCGATCTTCTTCGGTAAGTTGGATTTTTGTTTGTCTCATGAAACATAATATAATGTTTCGTTATTAATTTGTCAATATAATAGGTGTATAGGCTAGTTTAATCGTCCACGATTGAACCGAAACGTTTTGCAGATTTCGTATGCCTGTCATTAATTAAATACCTCATCCAGCAATTTTAGCATTTTCGCCCTGTGGGTGCCCGACCAGTATGTCCGTTGGCACTGCCGGCAGATATCGAATTTGTCCTGCGTTGAGTAAACATACGGTGGTACCCTGTCCTTTATCTTGTCCTTCTCAATAGGGTCCAACAGTCTGTTACAAACAAGGCATCTCGTAAAAATACCCGGCCGGCAATCGATGTTGTAATGGGTGATAATTTGCCTGAGTTGTTCTTTATAAGAAGGACTCTTGATAAGAAGTGAGTTCTTTGCCGATTCGCGTTCCGTTAACTTCCTGTCCATGGTCAAAATGATACGGTGCTCGTGAATAGCCATGGCAATAAGGTCGTCATCCAGGATAGAAGGCTCGTACGCCACATCGTATCCCAGTATGCGCAACCATCTCGCAAGCCTGCCAAGCATGACATCGGCAAAAAATTTCAAAGATTCAGAGGTCATGTAAAATGAACATAACGAACTCTTACTCGTGTATCTTCAACTACAATTAGCGATCCCACGGCGGAATGTTCTCATCTGCCAGTAACTTTAAAGAGCCAATCTTCATTATTTAGTTTCTAGTTCAAGAAATATTTCATTTTTAAGCGCATGTGCAGCGTACTCAAGACAGGCATGAATATCATCCTTTGTCAGATGTGGATAATCCCGAAGTACCTCATCTTCAGTAATGCCAGACGCAAGGAGTTCAAGAATAAATTCAACCGAAATCCTTGTGCCCTTTATAATCGGTTTTCCACCAAGTATTTCTTTATTTGCGGTTATTCTCTTCACTTTTACACCTCCGTTCTTATTTCGGTTAATTTGGCCGCTTATTTTTGCCCTCTGATATCTCAACTCACCTTATACTTTCATCAAGTATGTAGAAAGTCTAACAAAGTAAATGGTAAAAGTCACCGTAAAATCCGTTATAAAGAAAACCCCTGATGAAATGCAATAGGAATAGAACATGTCCATCTGTATTCCTTGACTTGCCGACAGCATAGCAATATAATTTTTATTAAACGGTAAATTAACCTAAAATATGGTTCTATGCTGAATTCCTACTCCTGGATTTTTAAAGTTAACTTTATTCACGGTGTTTTATGATTATCAGAAGATCGTTACTAAAGGCAGGTATTTTGGGGGCGTGTAGCCTCTGTCTTGGGAACAAAGTGAGCGCATGGGCGGAGGATGTCTATACCCCAGAGGCGCTAAAAGGCATGAACCAGGGATTTCCCGTTAAGGAGGCCATGCATTACAAGAAACTGGAAGATCTTAGGGTAGAATGTGAGCTATGTCCCAGGAAATGCACCATTGCCGATATGGAGCGCGGTTACTGCGGTGTGCGGGAAAATCGTAGCGGCACGTATTACACGTTGGTGCATTCACGTGTCTGTGCCCTGAATGTGGACCCCATTGAGAAGAAACCCCTGTTCCATTATTTACCTGGTACAAAGGCATATTCCCTGGCAACGGCGGGGTGTAACGTTGAGTGTAAATTTTGCCAGAACTGGCAGATTTCTCAATATCGGCCTGAGCAGATCGAAAGCATTAAACTGACACCCGAAGATGTGGTAAAAGATGCCAGAATGAACGGTAGTAAAACAATAGCCTATACCTATTCAGAGCCCGTGGTCTTTTATGAATATATGTATGACACGGCTCGATTAGGGAATGAACACGGCTTGAAGAGTGTTATGATATCTAATGGTTATATTCAGGAAAAGCCTTTAACAGAGCTGTGTCAACACCTGAGCGCGGTAAAGATCGACCTGAAAGGCTTTACGGAAAAATTTTATCAGGAGACCTGTACCGGCGAACTGAAGCCCGTCTTAAATACCCTGACGACATTAAAAAAGATAGGAATATGGTTTGAAATTGTTGTGCTTGTGATACCGACACTCAATGACAGCGAAAAAGAATTTAAGGAGATGTGTATCTGGATTAAGAAGAATCTTGGGCCAGAAGTTCCTGTCCATTTTACCCGCTTTCATCCCACCTATAAGATTAAAAACCTGCCTCCAACGTCGGTGAAAACCCTGGAAATGGCGAGAGAAATTGCCCTGGATGCCGGGCTTCACTTCCCTTACGTGGGCAATGTGCCCGGGCATGAAGGCGAAAACACCTATTGTCCGAACTGCCGGCATATGGTAATCAGACGTGCCGGTTTTTCCATAGTGGAGAACCATCTGAAAGACAATAAGTGCAAAGGTTGTGATCGGCTGGTACCCGGAATATGGGCTTAAGATAACTACCCAAACTCAAGAAAACCTCATGATTCGAAATACCTTATCCGATATTTGTTATTTTTTAATACTTGCCTGCTCAACAATCACATCATATTTATAACCGCTCCCGAAGTCCTTGTCTTTGTACAAAGTCCCATTTACGGTTACAATATCGCCCACGGCAGCCAGGTCTTGTGATGTTACAACAAGATCATTATTGCCGTCCTTCTGGTTTCCACTTCCATCCTGCAAGTGCATCCAGTTTTTCCCCATAATACCTGATGAAACCTTTACGACCTTGCCTCTGACAGTTACTGGTTTTTTATCAAGGCTGGCTTTTTTTTCATAAAGCTCTGCCACCGTGTAAGCATCAGATCCGGCAGCCTTTTCCACCTGTGTCTTCTCGCCAGGCGCGGCCTCAGTTGTCTTACTTTCTGCTGTCTTGCCATGGAAACTCTTTACATCCATTGCTCCCTCCTGTGAGGCCGGTCCAGTGGAGAAAATGATCTTATCAAATGTCCGGTTAAGGGTCTTGCTGGTGAAATTGACCATTTCATAACCGGGCTGGAGGGCAATCTCCTGTCCAACAGTCACCTTCGTTTCCAGGACAGCCGCCCAGGTCTTTTTACCATTCTTCTCGATACAGAGGTACGTGTAACCACCACTATTCATGGTTTCTACAACCTTACCTGAGAGGGCAGACACCTCTTGGGGGGGCGGCGCATCTTGCTTTTCTTTCATATATATGTGCTCCGGCGGTGTCTTCTCCAGCTTCTTAGGGCTGGCATACGTGCCGTGTACTGAAACCATGGTGACCAAAGTCAAAATAGAAGTAAACAAAAATGTCGAAAATCTTTTCATTTCACAACTCCTTTGTATTTTTAAATAATGTTTCTGCAACAAAAATTTTAATAAGTAAAGCATACTGTTTTTATCTCAAAAAACAAGCATTTTATCAAGTTATACCCATAATGAAATGAGATATCAAGGCAGGTTAGATTTTTGGTTGTTTATTCATCTTTCACTTTGATTTTATCGTTGTTTGATGTTTTAATAATACACGTATGAAAGAAGCAAAAATCCTGTCCATTCAAGTTGGCCTGCCCAAAATACTCAATGGAGCAGAGACAACCATTTCGACAGAAAAGCCATGGACGACGAGCATCTTTAAAACGGTACTTTGTGGTCCGGCGTGGTTGGGCAAACTCAACCTCGATGGAGATGCACAGGCAGATTTAACGGTTCACGGCGGCTTACACAAGGCGATTAATGTGTATCCGTCCGAACACTATACTTACTGGAAGCAGGAGCTTCATTTGTCAGAAATGCCCTACGGTGCCTTTGGTGAAAATTTCACAATCTGTGGCTTGCTTGAGGATGAGGTGTGCATTGGCGACGTGTTCAAGGTCGGAGGAGCCGTTGTGCAAATTTCGCAGCCAAGGCAGCCTTGCTGGAAGATCGAACGTCGATGGGGAGTCAAAGATTTCTCTCTCCGCATTAAACAAACGGGAAAGACCGGCTGGTATTTTCGTGTCTTAAAAGAGGGATATGTTGAGACAGGAAATGCTTTCGCCCTTATGGGGCGACCTTTCCCTCAGTGGACCGTTGCCATGTCATACGTGATCAGGCGTAATCGTATGACCGACGTTAAGACAGCACAGGAATTAGCTCAATGTCCCGCACTCTCACCACGATGGCAAGAAAATTTAATCTCAATGAAGTGAGTTTTGTTTGGTATGTAAATAGTTAGCTCAGTATCAATGAATTGTTAAAGCGTAAAGGAGCTTGACGTGTTAAAAAGTACTTATCTTAGGAATATTTGTCTGTCTTTTGTGTTTTTACTTTTAAGTTCTTCTCCTGCGATATTTGCACATGAAGGACATAACCATGAAAATGATACGGTAATTACTATCGGAAAGAGGACCTATATTCATTTTCAATCGGTCTTGCTGGGTTACCAATACATCTATAGTTATATGGTAAAAGGCGGGGCAAGCGAGGTCTCCGGTCTTGCTCAAAATGTAATAGACGCTGCCACTCAGGGTATCCAGACCGAACAAGACGGGTCTGGACAACACATGATGCAGCATATTCTTGAAGGGGCAGAGTCATTAAAAAAGGCAAAGAATATGAGTGAACGACAGGAGGCATTCGCTACAATCAGCAATGCCCTTTTCCCTTTTTTTGAGCAATGGCCGAATCAGCTCATGCGCAGCAGGTTAAAAATATGCCGCTGCAAGAGCGGACACCAGTGGCTTCAGCCGGAAAATTGTCCTACGGCATGTCCGTATACTTTGAAGAAAACCTCAAATTGTTTGGTTATCGAAGAAACAGTATATTAAGAGAGGTTTCTATCCACACAGCGTGGTTTAAACCTGTGTGTTTTTATGGTAAATTTTTGCCGGTTGCACGATTGAGCCGGCGAAAGGCCCGTCCATGTAAGGAAGCTTTACATGAAAAAAGACGCACCTGAAACATCTTCTGACGTACTGACAATTGGTCATTCTACCCATACACTTGATGCCTTCATAAAACTCTTACAGACCCACAACGTAAACCATATAGTGGACGTACGCACTATACCACGATCACGGCGTAATCCACAATTCAATCGGGAAACATTGCCGGATAGCTTAAAAGCAGTTAGCATACGCTATACCCACATGGCTGGACTTGGCGGTCTCCGTCGCACGCGTGCTGATTCACCAAACACAGGATGGCGAAATGCCTCGTTCAGAGGTTTTGCAGATTATATGCAAACGCGAGGGTTTGAGAAAAGCCTCCAAACATTGATTGAACTGGCAAGACATGACCGTATTGCATTGATGTGTGCTGAGGTACTGCCCTGGCGATGCCATCGCTCCCTGATTGCCGATGCATTACTGGTCCGCAAAATTCAGGTTGAACATATTACGGAAAAAAAACAGAGAAAATCTCATAAGCTCACACCCTGGGCTGTGGTAAACGGCACGCGCATTATCTATCCCCCGGAATCAGTTCAGACTGGCATGAAAGCCAGAAAAGAAAGTTGAGTTTCACGGGCAAGTTTGTTATCATCCCTTCGTAGTTCAGGCGCTTAGCGCCTGAACATCGACAAAATTTTGTTGATATGCCACAGAGCATAAATCCTAAATTCGAATCTTGAAATACGAAACGATATCGAAATTCAAATGTTCAAAACCAAGACACTGAGAGACGTTTGTTTGCCATAAGCATCAAGTTTGTTAGTTTCGTATTTCGTGCTGAGTATTTCGAATTTCCCTTTCGCATTTCGGATTTTGTCTTTTTCAACGTGTTTGGATCAGGATAATATCAATACCGTTTCCTGGGGATTTTGAGGCACGGTACGGCCATTGTCCACTGCTTTTGGAGAGTTTTGTGGACACCAGCCATTATACGGGGACGTGTTATCGTGCGGCCAACTGGCAGTACATTGGTCGTACCAAAGGTCGTGGCAGACAGGATGTTTTGAGGAAAAAAGAGGAGAGCATAAGCTGTTTGATGAAGTCATGCAGTCACCGGTACAGTCCCGGACAACCATAAAGATTCCCCGGCAAAGCGCAAGGATCAAAAAGAAGAATCAGAAAGCACGCAGTAAGCGTGCAGCCCGTATTGCCGAAGCAACGGTTCGCTATATACGGACAGAACTGAAGCCGCCGCCCTATTTTAAAGAGATGCCGCCGATATCTCTGTGGATTATCCATGTCAAAGAAGAGAACCCCCCTGCCGGTACGCAGGCGGTAGAGTGGTTTTTGCTGACGACAATTGACATACAATCACCGAATGATGCGCTGAATTGCATAGCATGGTATTGCCTGCGCTGGCGCATAGAGGATTGGCATCGTGTGCTGAAATCCGGATGTGGTGTTGAAGCCCTGGCGCATAAAACTGCCGGGCGGCTCAAACGGGCGATCGCAATAAATCTGGTTATTGCATGGCGGATAATGCTGATGACGCTCATGGGAAGAGAGATGCCGGAATTGCCACCTGAGGTATTGTTTTCGGACATAAAGATTGAGGTATTACGAGCTTATGCTAAAAAAAAGCATTAGCCTTCCGTGCTCTTTAG
>JABWAQ010000140.1 GCA_013360945.1 Candidatus Brocadia sp. | reverse complement strand
CCCAAGCGAACAGATACTTCGGTCTGAAGTTGCCGCGTGGACGGAGCGACGTAATCAAGCCCGATCAACAATAGACTGGAAATTCACACGGCAAGATGCTGATCACAAGTTATCTCGTCATTATGTTTCGTAATCATTTTGTTCTAGTACTAGAGAAAAAATTTGTCGTATATAACTTGGTTTGGTCTGGATTGAACGCAGCGCCAGTGCCTGCATACCCTTGCCCACTGTTAATCGTTTCCTTTAAATTTCCGGTATTATCATACACCTGATATGCGCCAGTACTATTTCCTACAAATACATCGCCTTTTTCCCAGGCATCGGCCTTAACGGGCGCTGGCGGACTGGTAAGGAATATCAAAAGCCCAACCACCATCGGCAATAGCCCCACCATCCTCTTTGCTCTCCATTTACTTTTTTTCATAATTTACCTCCTCCTTTTTCCAATGCTCAATATTTTTCTCTTACCATTTATACCACACCATTTTTTCTTTGTCACCACCTCCTTAAAATAAAAAAGCCTTACTGCAAAGATTTTCTCCAAACATCTTCGGCAGTAAGGCTATCTTTTTCGCTAAAGGATAAGGCGTGTCTTTAACTACATCCTTGTACGTTGAAAGACCCTTTACTTTGCGTCCCCTGATTGCTCAGGGTTTGCCTTTATCGTGTGTTTTTTGTACTACGTTACCTTAATATATATTAAAAAAATGCTATAAATAATTGTAGCATTAGTATCGTTATATATCAAGAACAAAATCAAAATAAATAACGATTGTATTTTTAGATCCTCTTCCTCCGTTGTACACAGTAATCCAGGGGTCTTAAATTAAACACGGACAAACAGAGTTTGTCCGTGCCACCCTGACACACGCATAAATAAAATGAAAATTTCTATACAATTAAAATAATTGTTACAAATAATTTGATCACGAATGGACATGAATAAAAAATATTGTTAATTGGCATTAAACATATACGTATCCCTCAATCGAATAAGCATCATCATCGATAGTGGCAATAGTGGCCTGATCGCGGAGTGCTCGGAATATGGCAAACGCGGCAATGACGCTATCAAGGGCGTCTCCGTAATGGTCTCTCAGGATTGTTAATTGCATCGTCCTTGGGAGAGACATGGCACACGACTCTTCAATCCATTCAAGGATATGCGTCCTGGCTGTATCATGTGATTTTGTCCTGCCTTTATACGGAAAATAGAGATGCTCCTGTTTTAACGTAGAAGCGGGACAGACTTCCAGAAGCCACGACCTGCCAGGTATGGCCTTTTGCATGGGGAGCACGCAAACCGAATGGCTCCGAACCAGAGGGGCAAGCACTTCACAAATGCCAAAGTAGGTCTGACGGTAGAGTCGCAGATTGTATGGAGAAAACGGCGTTCGGCATTCCCTATCAGTAATGCGCTTAAGTTCTGATCCGCCAGAGGTTTTATATGAGGCCTTCCGGAATTCCTCAGCGCCGGGGTAATGGCGTGGAAAGGACAAAATAAAGTCCTCCCAGTCCTTTTCTTTTACCATGCTTCGTGGCAATCCGAAGGGGAAATCAAGCCCGAAGGCGCCTGTCCGTTCCTTCATGATGAAATCCCGAAGTGCTGCCATACATTTGTCGCGTTCATTCCCGGAGCCAGGCAGTGTCTCCGCCTGGTAACAGTCTTTGATTCTCAATGCACCGTTTTCTATTACTCCACCCGTGATCCATATCTTCTTGCCGGCATTCGCTGCACCGCTGAAGTCGATACCGTAAACTCGCCGCAGGTGACCTGGTGAATGTAATAGAGGTCTTCTCCTGACAACCGCTCCTTTCATCGGATAAAAACTCTTTTTATTTCTCCCTTTCCAATGTGGATATGTACTCCTTCAGATGGATGATCCTTGAGTTGATCGTGGGGCTGGAATTATGACCTGACATGCCGAACATACCAAACAGCCCTTTATGCCTGATCAGGTTGAGATGCCTTTCCAAAAAGTTCAGCAGGCCGTTGGGATTAAATCCGGCCTTCTGTGCATATAAAACACCCGTTGTATCCGCATCCTGTTCAAATTCTTCAAGGTGACTATTTAATAACAACAAATTCGTGGCGGAATTAATTCCTTCGTCCTTATGGGAAAGGAACTCCATAACCTCGTGGTAGAATTTCGAGGCATGCTGCAGGGATGCATGAGCGACTTCGTGGCCAATAATACCCGCCACTTCATCTTCCGTTTGCGCAAACTGTAATAAGCCACACGTCAGGTAAATGTGCCCGCCAGGTGCGGAAAATGCATTAATCGAAAGAGATTGAAGAATAGCACAGGTGAAGGGGAGTTTGTTTCGATCAGATACGGCGACAAGCTTTTGTACAATGTTGTTTACAGCAGCGTTGAATTCCGGATCGGTTTCCAGATAAAATTGATGCCTTATATACTCATCGACTTGCCTTCCTAACGCGATCTCTTCGTCATCGCTCATTTCTGCCGGAGTATCATCCAGTTGCCAATTGTCATCCGGCATACTATAACATTGAGTGGCAAAAGAGATAACCGCAGGAGCCATGAAAAGAAATAATAACTTTTTGGTTAATGGCATAGTATGACAGTCCGTAATTGAAGGTCATTTATTACAGGAGAAAACACGCCTTTATTTCTTTTAGATCCTTGCATTATTTTTAGGTTCGGTTTGGATACTAGTACAATTTATGAATTCTTGCTCCTCTGGCTTGACTCCTTGATTTTAGAATGGAGCGGGCGGAGGGAATCGAACCCTCATACCCAGCTTGGGAAGCTGGTATTCTACCACTGAATTACGCCCGCATTATGCCTTTACGGTGTGCAATACCGGTTTTTCTGAATTTTGTTCCACCAAAGTTTGAACAGAGAACGAAGTCGAGTCATTAATTGGAGATACCGGCACGGTATACCGTGAGCCCTGATAAGCGCCCCTTCGTTCCAGTTCCTGGGTTATCCCATAGGTGATCGCGGCCTTACTGGCCTTCCATACCGGTGATATAAGGAAGTTACCGTGCGTGTCGCCAACAAGTCGCTGTACCGTAATATCTGATGGAATACGCTCTAAAAAATCAGCGGCAAGCTTGATATAAGCATTCACATCTAACGTCTGTACCTTGCCCTGAAAATAATCTTCGGCCAATGCCGTGTTTTTTGCCACGTACAAATGATGCAGTTTAATTCCCTGCACACCTGTATCTGCTATAGCATCAGCCGTTTCCATCATATCTTCCTTCGTCTCGCCAGGCAAACCTAAGATAACATGAACACATATATTGATGCAAGTTTTTTTTGTGCGATGTATGGCATCTAAAAACGCCTTGTAATCGTGCCCCCGGTTAATTCGGCTTAAAGTCTTATCATGGATGGACTGGAGTCCATATTCGATCCAAACAAGATGTTTTTTTGTATAACTGTCGATAAGGCTTAAAATGTTGTCCGTGATACAATCGGGTCGCGTACCAATTGAAATTCCTATAACGTCTTTATCAGCCAATGCCTCTTCGTAACACGATCTCAGCGTTTCAACATCAGCATACGTATTGGTAAATGACTGGAAATAGGCGATGAATTTTTCAGCGCCATATCCTTTTTTATAGAACGCCTTGCCTCTTTCAACTTGCTCCTTTATGGTAAGGTGCGGTCCTTTGACATTGGGACTAAAGCTGTCGTTAATGCAATACGTACAACCGCCCACCCCAGCGCGACCATCACGATTCGGACAGGTAAAACCGGCGTGAAGCGGGATCTTGTACACTTTATAAGGAAACTGCTCTTTCAGATATTCGCGAAAGGGGTAAAACCGATATTTTAAAAGATAGGGCTTTTGTTGAAATAATGAGGATGCGTTCTTCATTAAATTACTTTATCACGAATGTGAGGAATTATCAAATACAAATATACTGGTTAACCTGGTAGGGTGGGCATCGCCCACCAAACATCTCGTTCACGTTGCCTATTTTTTGGTGGGCGATACCCACCCTACTCCATATGGCAAGGCACGCCTTGCCGCTACAATTTTATACGATATACCCAGTTATGCCGTTCGTTCATTATTTTTACAAAAAATTGGGAATACACCCTTTTCCGTCTTATCGGGTTTGTTTACAGGGTATTCTAATCTTAACGTAATGGGAAGGAACTTACACTCCAACTGTTTTTTTCATTTCTACCGTGATCTCTTCCTCTTCTCCGCCTTCAAGTGTTACCGTCTCTCTGCCTTTCTTATACCCTCTTTTCTTTGCAGTGATTTTGTAAGCATCCTCCTCTAACTCTGCAAATTCAAAGAATCCAGCCGCGTCCGAAAAGGTCTCCTTTTTAACCTTTGTCTCCTCCCCCTTGAGTTTTACTTTTGCAGATTCAACAGGATTCCCTTTCGTGTCTACAACATAACCAAAGATTTTGCCTTTTTCTGATGGAATAGGTGACTGTGTTGGCGCAGGCGACGGTGTAACTATTGGTGTAGGTGTTACCGGAGGGGTGGGAGTGTTTGTTGGTGTTGGAATGTTGGAAACGAGTTTATAAATTTTGCCATTCAAATCACAGATATAAATTTCATTGTCTCTATCAATTCCAAACGATGAAATACTGATGTTTCCCGTTAATAAAAGGGTATTCGTTGCCGGATTTACACCATCATACCGTAATGCCCATATCCTGCCGCTGCAATAATCACCATAGAGATATTCTCCCAAAAGCCCCGGAAGTTTCTTCCCGCGATAAACATAACCACCTGTTATCGAGCATCCTCCCTGATCGTCATGGCCATATTCCCAGATGGGCAAGGTAAGCCCGGAACTATCGCAGGTAGAAGCCTTATAGCAGTGATTTCCCTCCATAATCTTCCAGCCGTAGTTTTTCCCGTTTTCAACAATGTCGATCTCTTCCCATAAAGCTTGCCCTACGTCCCCCGCCCACAGCCAATTGGTAACAGGGTCAAAACTAAATCTCCAGGGATTACGCAACCCATACGCATAAATTTCCTTCTTAAAGCCTTGTGTATTGTCCGCAAATGGATTGTCAGGTGGTATACAATAATTTTTATTTCCCGAAGTGCAATTTACATCGAGTCGCAGGATCTTTCCGAGGAATGATGATTTGTTTTGTCCGTTATTTTTTGGGTCTCCGGCAGAGCCGCCGTCTCCTAATGCAATATACAAATAACCATCGGGGCCAAAGGCAAGCTGGCCACCGTTATGATTAGGGTACGGCTGATCTACTTGAAATATAATGAGCTCGCTCTTTTTATCAGCGGAATCAGGATCATTTGTGCTTACCGAGTATCGTGCGACAATGGTGCGAAGAGGATTAGGCGCCGTGTAATTCACATAAAAGTATCCGTTGTGTTCGTAGTCAGGATGAAAGGCGAGTCCCAGCAAGCCCAATTCACTACCGGCGATTACCTTGCCCCGGATATCTAAAAAAATCTTCGATGACTTTACGTCTGGAGTATTCTCAAAGACAGAAATTATTCCACTTCGCGACACAACAAAGAGTCTGTTTGTCCCGTCACTGGCATGTTGCAAATCCACGGGATTGCCGAAGGAAAGATTCGGGAATGCATCTTGTAATTCATACTGTTGAATCTGCTGAGCATGAGTAACAAATGATAGGTTAAATAATAAAAAAAAAGATATCACGATAGTTAGGAATTTCATACAGACGCCTCCCCTTAATTTAACAATGACGACTAAAATGGATATTCATATTGTACTTCTGATGCCTTTGATAAGGCAATAGTATATTCCTCTATGGCCATATCAACGAGGCCTTTCCGGAAATATTCTTTACCCATTTGGAAATGAGATGGCCATTTCTTTGGAGAGCAGGGAAAAAAGTATGAAAGAAGTGCTATACCGTACCACGTGTTTTTATATCGTGAAGTATAGCACCTTCCGTAAAAGAATAACGTCAGCAGAAAAAAGGTGGCGCATAACAGGTCTTCCCGAAATCCCACTGAATTTACGGTTTCTGTCAGTATGGGATGAATGCCAAAGAGCAATGACGATATTCCCGCGAGTTTGAGGTCTTTGATTATGGTAAAAATTAAGGAATACGCCAGAAAGACATTTAACGTGTGAAACAAGAGATTCGTCAAATGAAATCAAAGAAATGAGGATGGGCAGGAGAATTCTATAAGTTTTGGTCCATGGGAATGATTGGTTTAACACGGTATTTTGAAATTTGATGTCGTTTTACATTCAAAATTCTTATTATTTGTAGCTATGCCACGTCGTGCTTGCCTTATCTGTTCTTTAGTGCTATTTCCGGAATGACCATGATTTTATGCCCTTGGATGTGCCTTGTCGTACACCTGTTTCAGTCGTTCGGTAGTTATGTGGGTATAGATTTGGGTGGTGGAAAGGTTGGCGTGTCCCAGAAGTTCTTGCACCGATCGCAAATCGGCGCCGCCGTCCAAGAGGTGGGTTGCAAAGCTGTGGCGAAAGGTATGGGGGGAAATATTCAGGCTCATGCCTGCCTTTTTTACATACTTTTCCATCATCCTTGCCACACTGCGTCCGGTAAGACGCCCACCCCGTTTGTTTAAAAAGAG
>JABWAQ010000045.1 GCA_013360945.1 Candidatus Brocadia sp. | reverse complement strand
CATCGATTTGTTTGATAAATACTTTGAATTGAAAGAGCAACTCGAAACAATTTTTGAACGTGAAGTAGATCTCGTTATAGATAAACCTTTTAGAAATCCGGTTTTTAGAGAAGTGGTTGAAAAAACAAAGACTATCATCTATGAAAGATGAGATTCGGAAAAACCTTATAGATATTCTTCAGGCGGCAGAAGAAATACAAAGATTTACCCATGGGATGAATTTCAAAGAATATCAAAACAGCCCCATCACTCAAAGAGCTGTTGAAAGAGATTTTGAAATTATCGGGGAAGCCCTAAACAGGATTAAAAGAATTGATGAAGAATTGCTTGAAAGGATTTCCGAACATTATCGTATTATAGGTTTTAGGAATATCTTGATACATGGCTATGATATCATTGATGAATTGATTGTTTGGAAGGCTGTTGAGAATCACTTACCTATTCTAATTAAAGAAATACATGAAATATTAAATGCCTAAAAATTCGCTAAATCTGACCTTGAAAACGCCTCCCATTTTTTGTAGTAGTAGTATGAAACTATGATGGGGAGTATTCAAGGCAGCTTATCTTGGTTGTTAAGTTGTTTCCTTCAAAATCGAGAGGCATTTTTCGTCAGTTGTTTTGCTTGATATATGGTTGGTTGTAAAGTAAAACACTGGTGTAGTAGCTACAGGCTAACAAAGCGCTCCCTTGGACTTCAGAATTTTTTTCAATTTATAAATATCTCATTGAAAATCAATCAAACCGCTACAGCCTTTCCCAACCTGAGAAAAATGAGTTTGAATTCGGGGTTGTCTATCTTAAGGCAGCGTTTTACGGCCTCAATATAGACCTCTTTTTGGTACCGGTATCTTTCTGCTCTTACTGGTAGATCGGCCATGGTAACGTAATCCGTCTTATAATCGGCGATGATAATTCGGTCGTCTATCTTATAAAGGATATCAATGATACCCCGCATAATCTGCCCGTTCCAGTTGAGCAGGATAGGGACTTCTCTGCCAAGTATCTGGGCATCCTGTAATTCTTTATAAGCGTCTGAGTCAATGAAGGATGACAGTGTCTTTAATGCCTCCGCTTTTATCAATGCTATGTCATGAATTTGCAAAGTATCAATAAATTTTTCATTGGCGAGTGTCCATTTTATGACCGAATCAATCGACTCTTCTAACCCATCTTTTATCCCTTGGAAATCCCATCCTTCCAACACCCTGTGGCAGACAGTGCCGACTATTGCAGCGTAGCTTAAACGAACCTCTGTCGTCCCCTCAACCTCTTGCAGAACGGCTTGTGGTTCTCCCTGGACTGCTTCTTTCCCGGAAATGGCTGATGGAGAGGTAAAAAGTGATGTCTGTGTTGCTATGGTGAATACCTCCTTGCGCTTCTTCCATGTTTCTATAAATGATGCCCAGTCGGCATCCAATTTCTTCTCTTTTGGAGGCTTTGCGGGACGATGGGTACCATCAAACCTAAAATGTTCAACAAAGACCTCAGCATTTCCTAAAGAAAATTTTCCCTGGGAAACACCCCTCACTCTGACACTCTCCCGCAAGGGGAGAGGGAATTTATCTGCAATTGGTTCATTTTCCTTACCTGTTTTGTTCTCTACCTTTAGTGGGATATTTCCTCTATTTCCTCGTCCTGGACGGGAGGGGCTAGAGGAGGGTGATAAATCATTGTTCTCTTTTGTGTGGGAGTTTTCCGACAATAATGCTTCATCACCAAGCTCAATTCCAACGGCATCCCTCACTGATTGTGTAATCAGACCCATGTAAGATTTATCATCGTCCTTTAAAGCCCCCGTAAGAATCAACCGTTCCTTTGCCCTGGTCATGGCCACATACAGGACACGTTTCTCCTCCTCCCACGAACGTTCATTCAACTTTTTTTCAATTACGATACTTTGGAGATTCCTTACCCGTTGATCTCCCCTGCCGATCACCATGCCCGTTGTAGATGCAGACCAATCAAATACCGCTGAATCAAGCGCCTCTTTGTTATTTCTTATCTCACCATGCAGGTTGCCCAGGATTACGACGGGAAATTCCAATCCCTTCGATTTATGGATGGACAGGATTTTCACGACGTCCAATGTTTCGTCTGAAAGGGGACTTTCCCCTTCTTCTTTTGCCTCTTTTATCCGTGTCCTGATGCGTTCTATGAATGTTTTTAAGGAAATACCTTCCGATTGTTCCATATCGCACGCCATCTGACACAGCTTCCAGATGTTGGCAAGCTTCTGTTCACCGTGCCAGGCGCAGGCCGCGATCTCAGCCACGTGGGTACTTTCGATAATTTCCGTAATGAGTTGTGAGACGGGAATTGTGCCCGCACGTACATGGATTCCCCGTAAGAAGTCGTAGAAAGGTTCTATAATTTTCTTTACATCCGGGGAAAGATATCCCACCTCTCCTTGAATAAATGATGTTTCGCCTGAAATTGATTTGTCGTAGCCTAACAGATGCTGCACCTTGAGTTCATATATCTCCCGATCCGTTAACCCTGCTATTGGAGAGCGCAGTACACCTACCAGTGCAATTGTATCGTGGGGATTTTCAATAATGCGCAGGAGATTGATAAAATCGAGGATTTCCTGTGTGGTGTAAAAGTATTTTTCTCCTTCCACAATATAAGGGATACCGTACCGTTTCAGCGCCTCTACATAAGGCCTGACCTGGGTAAACGCCCGCAAAAGAAGGGCAACATCCCTGTATTTCAGTTTCCGGAGTCTATTTTCTGCAAATTTATCTTCGATGTCCTCACTGTTTACCTGCCTTGCAATCCATCGCGCAATCCACTCCGCCTCGGACTCTCTGGCCTCATCTGCCTTCAGTTCTTTCCCATCTTTGTCCGCAACCAGAACCATCTCGACTTTTTGGGATGAATGACTCCTGAGTCTATTCGCATGAATAGGGATATACCGTGGTTGTAAACCAGGCTGTTCCACCATGATCCTTCCGTCAAATAGCTGATTTACCACTTCGATGATACCGGAGTGGCTCCTGAAATTTTCCTGTAATTTCAACGTTTCATCCCGCCCGCACACCTGCCTTACCACATGTTCATATGCCTCAATGTCCGCCCTGCGGAAGGCATAAATGGACTGTTTGGGATCGCCCACAATAAAAAGCTTTCCCGGCTCAAGGGTCACCTTCCGGGCGTCTTTGCTGTAATGTCCCAATGCCTCAGAAAGGAAAAGGATGATCTCATACTGGACGGGATCTGTATCCTGAAACTCATCCACGAGTATCGATCTGAATTCTTTCTTAAGCTTTTCACGAATATAACGATATTCATTATTATGCAACAAATCCCTGGCAAGGGTGAGGAGACCATCAAAAGAGACATAGCCCTGTGATACGTACGTCTGCCGGAATTCTTTTGCAAAAGGGAGGATGATGCTTATTGTGCTTGTAATAAAGGCATCATCTACGGTCTTTAATTTTTTTAACAGGACATGACATTCCTTTCCGAGTTCCTGTGCAGCACTGAAGCCTTCATCGGTCCAACCGGTTTTTGCCTTGGATATATCCTTGTCAATGTCGTACGTTATGGTATTCAAATAACCAATACCTTGTTTTTTTACTGACTCCAGAATTCCTGATAGTTCTTGTAATTGTGAAAGGAGATTGTTGCCGGGTTTTTCGCAGGAGGGAATGACATCATTGATTTTATTAAATAATGGATCTATCAAGGACTGGATAACCGGCGAAAGCGGCAATGCCTCCCCCCCTTCCCTCAGCTCCCTCCCACCTGGGAAAGGGCGTGCATGTCTCGCCCGATTACCAGATTCCCTCCCCCTTGGCGAGGGAGGGTCAGAGTGGAGGTGATCTATTAAGGGTTTGTTACCCATCTCTGTCATAAGGGAATCAAGGGGGATGGTAAACCCGGATAATCTTTTGGCCAATTCCTTGAAAGATTCAATGCCCGTACGTTTGAGTAAACTCTTCCAGGTATCTGCGTGAGGCGAATTCAACGCAAGTTCCGTTTCCAGCCACTTTGCCCATTCCTTATCAAAGAGCTCATCGAAGACGTCTCCTTCATCCACCCTGAATCCGGGTACCACCCCTGATTCAATAGGATAGAGACGCAGGATATAGGCAGCAAAGCTATGGATTGTGCCGATAAGCGCCTTATCCATATCCTCCAGTGATTTTCTCGCACGGCATTCGATCTCACGATACGTTGTCTGGTAGACATCACGGATCTCCGAAAGAAATCCTTCTACCTTTTTTGTCTCTTCCTCTGAGGCGCTTCCGTTGATAACGGCCACAATCGTTTCGAGTTCCCGCATCAATCGTATCTTCATTTCACTCGCCGCTTTTTCCGTAAAGGTCATTGCGACAGTTCTGCGGATGGGACTTTCCTCTGTATGGTACCTTTTATGACCCAAGAGTACATGCAATAGCCGGTTTACCAGAAGTGTGGTCTTGCCTGTCCCGGCGCCAGCCGTTACAACGATATTTTTGTCCTGTTCTGATACAGCATGTTTTCTTGCGTCGTTATCGATGGGTTTTGACATGATGAAGTAAACGTTTATTTTATTTTATTTAAGCGGGTTTGTGTATGATAGCAGGGAAATAATCCCTGTGAAGAAAGGAGAGTAAGGGGGTTGTTACCCTTTATTAATGGGGAATTTGTTGCGGCTTGCCGCATTATGAGGTGGTGTTGTATCACCCTTTCTCCCAAAAACGATACACATCAAAATAAAACCGAGCATAATTGTGCCAAACACGATGTATGCAGCAATCGATAACTTTCCGTAGAATCCGCCCATTTTCAGTCTCCTAAATTACATCCACGTATTTTTTTTGCAGCCATCCCCTTCTCATATCCTTGCTGACTTTTCCTTCTGCACTTGTTTTTGAATCCGTATCTTGTTTTATGCCTACCTTTACATACACCCGATACCAGTCGTCATTTTCGTCTTCTATCACACATTCAGCGCCGTTATGCACTTCAAACTTTGGTTCATACTCTTCTCCGGGTCCATACCTCACTTCGCACTTTGTAGTAACAACCACTCCGCGATCCACACCATGTTCCATATAGATCTTACCTCCCAGAGATATCAGGACAATAAGCAGGGCTGCAGAAAGACCTATCAGCACTCTTTTTAGCCATGCATGTTTGCGGATAATAAAAAAGAAGAGTGCTATCATCGTCATCACATAAAGAGACACTGTCAGTATTGATAGTTCATTTTGATTCAACAGAAAAAACCAAAAGAATATCCTCTGAATTGCAACGGGAATTTCCGTAGATAACTCTTTATCTTCCGCAGCGCCTTTTGCCAGTCTCAGGTTTGCATCGAGGTCTGCATTTCTCGGCAGGAGCCGCTCGGCCTTGTGATAGTTTAAAATCGCTTTTCCCAATTCACCCTGGCGATAATAGGTATTTCCCAGATTATAATATATCTGACCATTTTTAAAACCATGGGCCAGGATTGTCTCGTATTGTAGTGATGCGTCTTTTAGCTTCTGTTCTGCCTCCTGAACATTTTTTGCAGCAATAAACTTTGCTGCCTGCAGATATTTTTCATTTGCATCGGTAAATAATCTTTTAGCCTCTTCCCTCGACATTTCAGAGTTCGGGAATTCGCAATAAGCAATCTGTATTCCGTAATGAAAGAAGGATAGTATAATAAAAACAATCATTGAAAAACGTACTTTCATGATAACTGTCTCTCCAGTTTTGTGATGAGTTGTTCGGCTGTCTTTAAAAAATGTACCATCTCATCCTGTGTTCCCCCGTCTTTTGAAAAACGCCGGTGATCAAAATCAGTCAGGCAGCGGGAAACCTCTTCTATGGCATCATCTCCAACACCTCGTTGTCGTAATAAGGCGACAACTTTGTCCTCCGTGGCACTTGCAGGAGAAATATTTAATTTATCTGCCAGATAATCGGTCATCGCCCTGGAAAGATATGAATAAAACTCACCTGGAAGATTCTGGTAGAGCGCTGATTGCGCCCCTTCCAATCTTTTTTTTGCCGCTGCATGTGCCCGTCTTTTCCTGGCATATCCAATATCGGATGTCAACCTGTCTTTATGTCTGGTTAGGAAAAAGGATGCCATGACTAAGACTGCCGGAACGGAAAGGCATGCAATAATAATCGGGTTTTTGTAAATACGGTTTCCCTGATTATTCAAAGAAGACAGATTTGTCATAATAGGCAAGATATCTTCTGTTAATATTTGTGCCCGGTGTTTTACCGGAAACACTTTATCATGAGAGAGTGTCAGCTGAATGGGCACCTCCTGCTCCCCTGCCTCGACAATAATGGGAATAGGTTCTTTGGTAATAGTCTTGTACTGCCCTGCACGCGGGTCAAAAAAACAAAACACAACTGCCGGTGTGTATTTCAGGTCTGTCTTTTGCGGTTCAATAACCTTACTAAACACCTTCCGTCCCCGGATCAACTCTTCGCGATTGGTAATTTGCGTGTTGGATTCTGCGGGATAAAGCTTAAAATCGTTTTCATTTTTTACGATCAATACCGGTTCATTAATTGTCTGGATATTCCCTTCACCGTATACTGACATGGAAAGCGTAATTGGGTCGCCAACCCTTACACGCTGTGCTTTCGTTGAGACTTCCATGTTGTACATACCCACTGCGCCTTCAAATTCCCTGGGTTTACCTTGCTCAGGCAGCGATTTAACCTTTAAAGTTATCGTGTCTGTCACCCTCTCAATGGGATATTTCTTCTGATTTCTGCCAAAGAAGTCATCGAAAAAGGCATCCCCAAAGAAATTGTCGGAAGGAGCATTCCGCAGATCTCTCCGCTGCTGAATGATTAAATTACATCTCAATTTGGCAGGCGATATGGTGAGTTCGCCGGACATCATCGGGAAAAGCGCCGTGCGTAATTCTAAAACGTTATAGATAATTCCATCCCGAATCTCTTCATATTGTCTCTGGTCGCCAAGCTTTTCTTCCATAAAATTCTTTGTGGCAGGCGCCACATAATCTATATCACCAATCGGCAACCCCTTTTGAAAATAGAATTTGAAGGATAGCATAACTTGCTCATATACATATGCCTCGTTCTTGTCAGCGCTAAGTTCTACAAAGGCAAGTTTTTCAAGGTCTGGAGATTGTGAGCCTGACGAGCGCGGCGAATCAACCACTTCCACGTCTATTGGCTGAGAAGAGTAAACCTTTCCTTTGTATTCCATGGTAGACGGCCCGATGGTAAACTTGCCTTTTGCCGCAGGTTGTAATGTATAGGTATACCCTTTACTGATGGTAACATCTCCATTGATAATTCTTGTTTGTGCAGAAATTTTTGGACCAAACAGCAAGGTAAATCCATCAATACTGGGAAATGACGGGGCAGCGGTGTCCTGTGTGCCGTGAACGGTTAATGTCAATTCCAGCCGGTTACTTACGGTTAAGACATTTTGATCCACCGTTGCCATCAGCCGAATATCCCGGGCAAATGTATTTTCAATGCATCCAAAGATGATAACGGCAGCGACTACCAGACTAAAATATTTGCAATATACACCCATTGTTTCACATGATTTATGTCCCATCTCTTAACCTCGATCCCGACCTTCTCAAACAATTACCAATCCTTTTCAACAGATTTATGTTGTGAACGCTGCGCATCTCTTTTCATAAGCCTCGTCTCTTTTTCGGCGTGATTCAATGCCTCCAGAAACCGCTCCGCTTCCTCTTTTGACATTTGTCTCTGTCTTTGAGGTTGCGGCTGTTGCTGCTCTCCGCGCCGGTCTTTTTGCTTATCTTCGTCAGATTGACTATGGTTTGTATCTTTTTCTTCCTCATTCTTTATCCGGGTATCTTCCGGCTTGGATTCCTGTTTGTCGTTCTGTGATTCCTGTGATTCCTGTTTTTCCTGCTCCGTGCCATTATTGTTATCCGGTTGTTGGCTGTCATCTTTCTTGTCTTCTTCCTGTTGCTGGTCTTTTTGATCCTGACCTTGCTGCTTTTGTTCATTCTCTTTCATCTTCCGCTCGACAAATTCATAGTTATATTTAGCATCGTTTTTCAAGGTGTCGAGTTCACCTCCGCCCTCTGGTACTGCCTCGTCAATAAAGTCTACCACCCTTTTATAACATTCCAATGCCTCTTTCATTTTACCCTGACGGTAGAGGGTATTGCCCATATTAAAACCCGATTTCGCTTTCATCTCAAGGTCACCGGATTTTGTTATCTTTTCAAACAACTGGGCAGCTTCATTATATTTGTTTCTTTTGTATTGAGCATCGGCAATGTTAAAATCCAACTGGGTTCTATCCGGAGCGTTTATCTGTGCATCTACATATTTATCTAATGCTTCGTCATATTTACCATCGTTGTAGAATTGATTTCCTTCCCTCACTTTATCAGCCAGAGGGTCTATCCACCCCAGAGATGCCCATCCGAGCAATATCATCAATAAAAAATTTAATTTGCAATCTGTAATTTTTTTGCTCAACATACTTGTTATCCGTCAAATAGCAACTTTTCTATCCGACAAAAAGCCCTCTATAGCAATGAGAACCAGTGCAATAAAAAGAGGTATCTGATAGCGGTTTACGTATCTTTTCACCCGCTGCGTTTTATAGGTAGACTCTTCTATCTTTGCAATACTATCCTTGTAAATCTTCTCTAAACCCCACTTTGTGCCATAAGCCGGTGTATAAAGCCCGCCCGTCTCCAATGCAATTTTGTTTAACGTAATTTCATCTAATCTCGACTTAACAACTTGCCCCTGCCTATCCTTTAGTAATCTCTCCTGACCGGTTTCGTCCTTAATCCTGATATAGGAACCATCCTTCTTTCCTACCCCTACCGTATAAATAACGATACCCTGTTCTTTGGCGTTTTTTGCAGCTTTTAACGGGTCATCTTCATGATTTTCGCCGTCGGTAATCAATATAATAGCCTTATGATTCTTTGAATTCATCTCAAAGGTTGAAATCCCTTTTTGTATCGCCTCTGCCAGGGCAGTTCCCCCCAACGGGATGATATTCGTATTTATATCGTTCAAAAAAAGACGAAAGGCGCCGTAGTCGGACGTTAACGGACAGTAAGTAAATGCCGAACCTGCAAATACAACAAGGCCAACACGGTCCCCCTCCAGCACGTGCAATAAATCTTCAATCTCCCTTTTTGCCACTTCCAACCGGTTAGGTTTTACATCTTCAGCCAGCATGCTTCGTGAAGTATCCACGGCTATCACAATATCTATCCCCTTTTTCTCCACCTCTTCCCAATGATACCCCCACTTGGGTTCAATAAGCGCAAGTATCAGGAACAGCACTCCTGCAATCATGAAAACAGCCTTGATCCACTGTTTCTTCTTACTCACGGAGAGTCCAACTTTTTGTAATAATTCAATACTTGCAAATTTATTTAGATCGCTCGCCTTTTTTTTGAAGACCAGGACGTATCCAAAGATTAATATTGGAATAACAGCAAGTAAATAAAGGTAGTCTAGGTTCCCGTATTTCATAGGTTATTGTAAGGAGCGCTATCTGATAAAAGTTGATAAAAGTTCACGATATTGATACTCTTTTCTGACTCATTCGGGTTAGGGTATCTTTCTGAATCTCGTTTTCGTGAGGCCCAATTCAAATAACAACAATCCAAAGGCGGGTAGTAAAAAATAAGGGAATAATTCGTTGTATTCTGTGTACTGAGTTTCCTCAGATTCTGTTTTTTCGAGCTTATCTATTTGAGTATAGATTTCCCTGAGCGATTCGGTATCAGTTGCCCTGTAATATTTTCCATCGGTAATCTTTGCAATCTCTCCAAGTGCATCGTCATCAATATCAATCTTTACTTGTTTCATCACCCTGTTTCCGAACAGGTCTACCGCCGGGAACGGGGCAAGGCCTTTCGTACCGGCGCCTATCGTGTAAATCTTAATCCCAAAAGTCCTGGCAATTTCTGCTGCTGTGAGCGGGTCTATCTCGCCTGCATTATTTCTTCCATCCGTCAGAAGGATAATCACCTTGCTTTTTGCTTTCGTGTTTTTAAGCCTGTCTACAGACGAACCGATACCGGATCCTATAGCAGTGCCATCCTCCACCATTCCAATCTCCGCCTTTTCCAGAAGCTGTAACAACATCCCATAGTCGACCGTCATTGGACATTGTGTGTATGCGCGTCCGGCAAAAACGACCAGGCCGATACGGTCATTTGTGCGTTTCTTTATAAAATCTTTCACCACCTGTTTAATGACATAAAGCCGGTTACACCGCCTGCCGCCGATTTCGAAGTCTTCCGCCAGCATACTCCCTGAAACATCCACGGCAAGAACAATATCGATGCCTTCAGTCGTTACCTTTGTCTGTTTATTCCCGTACTGGGGCCGCGCCAGGGCAATCACCAGCAGCACAATAGCCATAGACCGGAGAACAATCACTATGTATCTATACCGCTGGAAGAATGAAGGTTTGAGTTTTTTAACCGTCCTGAGAGAAGGAAAGACAACCTGGCCTTTACTCCTGCGGCGAAAGTAAAAATATATTAAGGGTGGAATTACAACAATTAATAAGAATAGTAAGAACGGGTCATGAAAGATCATTGAATTCTTTGTTTTAATCGGGACAAATCAGAAGCAAACTGGCATAATACATTCCGAATACCAACTCTAAAACTTAAATACAGGGTGCCATTGATTGCTGTATTTGCGCCCCTTTTGCAATAGCATTCCAGATATCTGTTTCAGGCATCTCCCTTTCTATCAAAACGTCCACCACGGCCTGGAGCGCAACATTTGTTGTCCTGAGAAGTTCTTCCATCCCTGTTATAGAGGTAAAATATCTATTGAGACTCATTCCCCCCTGTTTATATACCTGAGCGCCTGCAAGCTCCTTCTTGCTGCCGGTATTTACCTCGTATTCCATGAAGATACCTTTATCCACATAACTGAGATTTAAACTTGCGTTAGCGCCTTCTATATTTAAAAAATGAATCTTGTGTTTTCTGGAAAGGATATCTTTAATCTCCGGGGTGCAATAAATACCCCATATTATTTGCAGATTCTGTTTGAACCTTGTAAACTCCTCATCTGAGACTTTACGTATTTGTATTTTCGGTCCCCTTGTACCTTTTTTTCCTGAGAAACCTTTTTCGTGACTTAAATACTCATTTAAGAATTTTTCCGGCGCTTTTACCATTTTATCACCCGTTTTAAAAAGGTTACACGTAGGGCCGAAGCATTTGCTGATATTAGATTTGAATGTAATCTTATGTTCTGGACATCAAATGCTTCGCCCCTACAACATAGATTGAAATTCCTATACATTAAACTAGGTCTTCAGCAACTGAACATTCCCCTCCATTTCTTTTAAACTTTCTTTGGTCTCATCAATCAAACGTTTTGCCGCATCATAAGTTTCCTTGATTTCCGCCACGGATGGCCCGTACCTTGCGTACTTTACCATATCACAACGCACAAGAAATTCCCGGATCAGCCGTTTGTGGGTATCATCCAATCTGTGTGTATGCGCCATTTCTATGAGAAATTCTTCCGTCGTGCGCTCCGGTGCCGATAAACCAAATTGATCTTCTATATAATGCCGCACGATATCGGTTATGCGATAATAATATTCCCTGATTAACCCTTTTGCTATCAGATCTTCTTTCGATAACCTTTCCAGTAATTCGTAAGCAACTTCATGCGGGGCCCTCCATGTGCTAAATTCCTGTACCTGCCTTTTTTTGCCTGTTTTCCACTTCCTGAATAACCAGTAGATGATACCTGAAAACGCGAGCGCCACAATTCCCCCGTACATCCATGTAAATAATCGATGGAAGCTTGTGGGTACGTCTACGGGAGGAAAAATGTCTTTTATATCCCCTGCAATTTCTCCTTCTTTTAAAACCCCCTTGATATCAATAGTCACTTCGTTGGTAACAACCTCGCCATCACCTTTCTCACCCTTGTATCTAATTTTTAGTGGCGGAATTGTTTGACGCCCGATCTCATACGAACTCAGCACGTAGTTTCGCCCGGCAATGGAATACCCATCTTTTTCGCTCTTTGGACCTTCAACGATTCCCGTCTCCTTTATCGTAAATACGCCGAGCTGTTGCTTAAATTCAGGAAATTCTACAGCTATATTGTCTTTGTACCTTACACGGATTTCAAATTTTATCTTATCGCCAATCGTTGCCTCATTTTTATCCACCTGTACACTTGCCTCTACGGGAGTTGCAGTTTCCGCATCTTGTTTTCCCTGAGCAGCGGCGGTATCTTCAGAGAATATCAGTGTATAATCAACTAATACTAAAATCAATAGGATACTGAGGAATAGATTATGCCTTTTTATAATCATGTCGAACAAAAATTATTGGCAATAGCTTACGGTGACCAGAAGTCAACCTTCAAATTATTTCTGTGTCCGATTCCTGACCCCTGATCCCTGTGAACTGCTACCCTTTTTTAATATCTCTTTTCTCTTATCCTGAAGAACCGGACGACAGGTTCAACATAATTCCTGCCGGTATTGATCACTATCTCATCAACGCCCATTGATCGAAACAACCTCGACCGTTCCTGCTTTTGTCTGGCGGTTAAAACGCCAAACTCCTTTCTGGCCAACGGATTTGCTGTATCAATCAAAAGTATTTCGCCAGACTCTGCATCTTTTAATTCAATAAAACCCACCTTTGGCAATTCTTGTTCCCTGGGATCTATAATCGTAATCGCAATTACATCATGCTTCTTGTTTGCAATGCGAAGCGCGTGTGCATAATTATCTGCTATAAAATCAGATACAATAAAAGAAATCGCACGGCGGGAAGATACCTTGTTCATGTATTCCAGCGCAACAGAGATATTTGTTCCCTTTCCGGCAGGTTCTGAACACAAAAGTTCCCGGATGACCCGCAACACGTGTTTTGTCCCCTTTTTCGGGGGGATAAATTTTTCAATTCTGTCCGTGAACATGATCATGCCTACTTTATCATTATTTTTTATGGCAGAAAATGCCAGGAGGGCGCAAATATCCACAGCAACTTCATTTTTCAATTGCTTTATTGATCCAAAGTTTCCAGAAGCGCTAACATCAGCAAGGAGCATCACCGTTAGTTCCCGCTCTTCTACATACCGTTTCACAAAGGGGCGACCCATGCGCGCCGTCACATTCCAGTCAATCGTTCGAATTTCGTCTCCTGGCTGATATTCCCGCACTTCATCGAACTCCATACCACGGCCTTTAAAGACGCTGTGGTACTCGCCGATAAACGACTCATTGACAAGCCGGCGGGTGTGAATCTCTATCTGCTGGATTTTTTTCAATATATCTTTTGAGATCATACTTTTAGTTTGACAACATTGAAATTTATCAGTAACCCTGGTTTGTAATTTCCTGACTTCATAATTATAGTAAATGCAAAAAGAAGGTTGTCATTGCGAGGGCGTTAGCCCGAAGCAATCGTTCGACTGAGCTCACGACGAAGTCTCTAAGGTATAGATTATTTCGCGGAGTTTACCCTGAGTAAAGCAAATGTGCACGCAAGGGGATTAGTGGATATTTTATGGCACCTCCACCGTATCAAATATTTTTTGCACAATATCTTCGGCGCTTATCTCCTCAGCCTCGGCCTCGTACGTTATAATCACTCTATGGCGAAGCACATCCATCCCTATAGACTTTACGTCCTGAGGGGTCACAAACCCCCTGCCCTTGATAAAGGCGTGTGCCTTGGCAGCAAGTGTAAGAAAGATGGTTGCGCGGGGTGAGGCGCCATATTCAATAAATTCATCCAATTTAAGATTATACGCCTTTGGATCCCTCGATGCGAATACAATGTCGATAATGTAATCCTTAATTTTGTCGTCTATATAAATCTCATCGACGATAGAACGTAAACGCAGGATATCGGACGGAGAAATCACGGGATTTACGCTAATGTCCCTTTTTGTTAATGCCATGCGTTCCATAATCTCACGTTCTTCCTTTTTATCAGGATACGTAACGTTTAATTTTAGCATAAAACGATCCACCTGTGCCTCAGGCAATGGATACGTCCCTTCATGTTCTATGGGATTTTGGGTAGCCAGCACGAGAAAGGGATCCTCCAATGAAAATGTCTGATCTCCAATGGTAACCTGTCTGTCCTGCATTGCTTCTAAGAGCGCGCTCTGTACCTTTGCGGGGGCGCGGTTGATCTCATCGGCAAGGACAATGTTGGTGAAGATGGGGCCCTTTCGGACGGCAAAATCACCGTTTTTGGGATTATAGATGAGGGTGCCGATTAAATCGGCAGGGAGTAAATCCGGCGTAAATTGTATCCTCTGGAAACCGGCTTGCATTGCCCTGGCAAGGGTCATAACCGACATCGTCTTTGCCAGTCCGGGTACGCCTTCCAATAATACATGTCCATTGGAAAGTATCCCAATCAATAACCTCTCCATTAAATATTTCTGGCCCACAATCACCTTGCCAACCTCATACATCAGGGTATTCACGAAATCACTTTCTTGTTTTACCCTTTCCGTAACCTTTTTTACGTCCGATTCCATCTATCCCTCCACCACAATTGTAGATTGTCTAAAATCATAATCAAAAGCGATTAATTTCATTAAACAGCATATACCAGTAAATTTGTTCCTTTTTTTAGAAAGATAACCATAGCCGCAACCAAGTCCTCCTTAGCAAAGTGAGATCAAGGGGGTTATAAAATGAAGTTTTTACATGGTAAGCTATGGAGATTGCCACCAGCTGCTAATAAATAAAAATGGGGGCATTCCCGATTTTTTGTAAATCTGGTTAACCTGGTAGGGTGGGCATCGCCCACCAAACATCTCGTTCACGTTGCCTATTTTTGGTGGGCGATGCCCACCCTCCTAAACGATGATATATAAAAATTTATTATATAACAAGTATATTCGCTTTAAAACATACATTTCTCAGATGCATCCTGCAAGGAAAGTGCTTGACACCCTATTAAACAGATGTTACGATTTTATTTTAAAATATTACTTTAGCCTATGATTAAGGACATCTAAGTGAATGTCATACGTGTAGATAGTCGCAAATCTATTATATGTTAAAAATTTATTATTGCTAAAATTTTTACATAACAAATGAAATCTGTAGGGGCAGGTTTGAAACCTGCCTCTACAGAGTAGGTAATACGTTGTTTTTGTTAAAATATTTCAAAAAATTAAATTGTTACAAAAATATGTTAGTGCAGCATAACCACAACCAAAACCCCTTTATCAAGAGGGGATAAAAGATGTGTGTTAAAAACTTATATAAAAAAGAAGCTTTTATACAGTAGCACTACCAACGTTGTCAAAAGATATCCCTGTCGTCTCGATCATCGGTAAACAAAATACCGGCAAGACCACACTCATCGGGCTTATTATACCTTTATTAAAGCTAAAGGGACACAGGGTCGGCACAATTAAATATAATATCCCTTCCTTTGAAATCGATTACGAAGGCAAGGATACGCACAGACATTACCAGGCAGGGGCAGACATCGTCTCTATATCATCTCCGGAAAAGCTGGCAATCATTAAAAGGGTTGACCGAAAGCCTCCGTTAATTAAAGAGATTATTGAACGTAATTATCAGGATATCGATATCGTACTTGTTGAGGGTTATAAGAAGTGGCGCTACCCCTATATTGAAATCCAAAATAGCCGTAAACACCAGAAACCGGCAACCAAAAAGTATAAAAACCATTTGAAGATTACCGGTATTATGAAGGCGCATTCTCCTATACCCAATTTTAGTGAAGATGACTTAAATAATGTCATACATTTTGTAGAATCAAAGATAAAATAAATTTGACTGGAGGTGATGAGTATTTCAGGAAAATACTTTAAAATTTATGCCAAAACATATTTCTTAACAGGTATCAATAAACACATATTTTTTAGGAGGAAATATCAGTGAGAAGGTTTTTAAATTATTGTGCAATTCCTGTTGTAGCAATGTTCGGTGTGTACTTTAGCTTTGCCGCTTCCACCGTAAATGCCGGAGATGTCAAAAAGATTTATAAGGATACCTGTGAGTTATGTCACGGCGCCGATGGAAAGGGGAGTGAGGCAGGAAAACAATTTGGCGTCCCTGACTTCTCAAATCCTGATTATCAAAAGTCCAGGACTGACGCGCAGATGAAAGAATCGATGACCAATGGCACAAAGAATCCAAACTATGTAAAACTCTCAGACCTCGGAGTAGACATCGCAGACCTCGATGCACTCGTTACGGTAGTCCGGGGATTTGGTGGTAAATAACCTACATTAACCCTGTCAGGGATGACTCACGAATTTCACGCTTAGGATTTTGTCTTTTCCGACTCGTTCTGGTTGGGTTTATTTAGTTTAATGAAATCGAAAGGGTAGGGCATTGTAATGCCCTACCCTTTCTTTTTGTCATAATAATTATGAATACTGACATCGTTAAAATCGACGGCTCTTTTGGCGAAGGAGGCGGACAAATCCTGCGTACCGCCCTTTCGTTATCGGCTATTACCAAAAGACCTTTCGAGATATATAACATACGAGCCAACAGAAAAATACCCGGACTCAGCCATCAGCACCTGCAGGCGGTCAATGCCACAGCCCTGATCTGCAATGCAGAGGTCGTTGGGAATCGACTCAGGTCCACCGATCTTACCTTTTATCCGGGTGA
Organism: Candidatus Brocadia sp.; assembly: GCA_013360945.1. Classification (GTDB taxonomy): domain Bacteria; phylum Planctomycetota; class Brocadiia; order Brocadiales; family Brocadiaceae; genus Brocadia. The sequence continues at coordinate 12,387 of JABWAQ010000045.1, read as the reverse complement.
GATACAGGCGGGCACGTATCACCTTGACATTGGAACGGCAGGCTCCGTTTCCCTCGTTTTGCAAACGATATTTTATCCACTCAGTCTGACAAATAAACCTTCTTCCATCACCATTATCGGGGGCACGCACGTCAGTCACAGCCCCTGTATCGATTACCTCATACACCAGTGGTTGTATTTTCTCAAAAGAATCGGCTTTGATGCGGAGATAAAGATCCTGAGAGCCGGATATTACCCTCGTGGCGGGGGTGAGGTTCTCATAAAAATAAATCCGGCCAGGCCACAGCATCCATTAAAAATCGAAAACAGGGGAAAACTCATTCAGGTCACGGGGATATCCACGGTAAGTAATCTGGATATAACTATAGCACAACGGCAACAAACACAGGCAAGGAAAAGGTTTTTGGAACGGAAGATACCCCACGAAATCTCTATGGGGGAAACACCTGCCGTGGGAAAGGGTACGATGTTGCTCCTGGTGGGGAAATTTGAACACAGCCGGTGTTGCTATTTTAGTTTAGGCGCAATCGGCAAGCGGGCGGAAACCGTTGCCGATGAGGCATGTAACGAGTTCTTCTCTTTTCTTGAAACCAACGGCGTCATTGACGAACACCTTGCCGACCAACTCATCATCCCCTTTGCCATTACAAAAGGGGCATCGCAATTTACCACGCCCGGGGTCACCCAACACCTGCTCACGAACATTGAAATTGTAAAACTGTTTTTGCCGGTCACTATCGACGTCTTTGGAAATCCCAACGAGGAGGGAACGGTAAAAATACATTTCTCTGAGTAACAAGAATTCATTATCACCATTTTTGGAAATTTATTCATCTTTTATTTTTTTACTTAATATAGATGTAATTATATAGAGCAGTCGCACAAACATACCCCCTTTCCTTATAATACAAGGGTAAGAGGGAACGGACAGTGGTGAAGAATTTGTAAAACAGTCGGGCTAAGTTTTCCTGCCAACTCCTGAAAAAGTGGGAACATCTTTTTGTCTTTATCTTCCATACGGGAGTTGAGTCCACTAACAACCTGGCAGAACGTTCGATTCGTCCTGCTGTGCAATCCCAAAAACTAAGTTATTGTACCCGCAGCGACAAGGGACAGATTCTTCGGGCACGGTTGTTTACCGTTTGGCAATCCTGCAGGATACAGCACAGAAACCCCCTTGACTTCTTCCGTCAATCTATCCACGCCCATCGACACCATCTCTTCATGCCATCCTTGCTTCTGCAACACCACCCTGACTATACTCATCGGGCTGCTTAATCCTCTGAATTACACTATCCAGCCTATCACTTAAAAATACCCCGATGAATTTGTTTCTTTCACACCAGGGGGTGAACTGTTACCATCTATATAAGATTGCCGTTTACAAAGGATCTATAGATTTCACATTTTTGAAAATTTTTTCCACAGTAATACAATATTGCCCCAGTGCTTATACTGTCCAATTTGACGCAGTAACAATCCTTACACGGAGGGGTTTTAATAAAGGGGCATAATCCTTCAAAAGGAACCCTGTTGAGTGTCTCTTTTCCCATTTGCGTTTTCAAAATCAAACTTTTAATAGAATATCTTCAATTACCCGCGGATTTGAATGATCCCCTTGCTCAAACTTAAATCCTTTTTCGTTAAAAATAGCTAAACATGCATATACCACATTGAAATCATACTGAATACCCCTGTTTTGTGAAATTTCATGGAATGCCTTATCCAGGGCAAAAGATTGTCTATAAGGCCGCGGAGAAGTCATTGCATCAATAACATCTGCCACAGCCAGAATTTTTGCTTCCAAAAGGATATCTTTACCTGGCGAACCTAAAGGATATCCGGAGCCATTAATCCTTTCGTGATGTTGAAATACGATTTGGGCAACTGGCCACGGAAACTCGATTTCCTTCAATATGTCATACCCTACACGTGTGTGACCCTTGATTATATTCATTTCTGACTCAGTAAGTTTCATAGGTTTCCTAAGTATCTCATCAGGCACGGATATTTTACCTATATCATGAAGCAATGCGGCCAAACGAATCCCGGTAATTCTGTCTTTTGAAAGACCCATCTCTTCAGCTATGCAACAAGCCATGTGGGTTACTCGTTTCTGGTGACCGGCTGCGTAGGAATCCTTCGATTCAGCTATCAATGCCAAAGCCTGAATAATCCCTCTCAAGGATTTTTGTTGCTTCTCTATACTCTGTTTAATTTCTCTCTCCAGCCGTTTGCGACAACAAATTTCTTCCGCCAGTTCCTCGTTCAACTCCGCCAGCCTGGATGAATGTTCAACCATTCGTTTTTCCAAAGACTCGTTAAACGCCTGAATTCTATCTTCAGCTTGTTTGCGTGCAGTAATATCTCTGGCTATGCCCATAACTCCAATGAAATTTCCTTTTTCATCTCTCAATGGGAAATTCCTATACTCACACAATATCTTTGTATTTCTAAAAACAATTTCATATTGCGGACTCTCCCCTTTTAATGTTCTTGTATAGGCATCCATCGCTTTCTTGAAATTAGTTTCATCAAAGAGGGTTGCGAATGGTTTTCCGTAAAATTCTTCCGGCCTATGGCCTGTAAACTTTTCAAATGCTTTATTTACAAATAAAATATTTCCTTCAGTATCATAAATATAGGTGAGGTCGGCCACTCCAGAAAACAATAACCGCATCAACTCATTTTCCATCAATTTATAAACAATTTTAGATAGTTCCAATTTAGCAATCCTCCAATTAAATATGTCTTTCTTCTTCTTTATTGTAAAAGTTTTATTATGAGTCATTGTTTTTATGTTATTTATAAATCAAATTATATGCCTGAAAGTCGGAAAATAGTTTATTTTTATAATAAACATGATGGAAGCTTATGGTCTTACCGTGCGGAAATAATAAAGTATCAGAAGGTTTGCTGAAAGCGGCCTTGTTGTAACAACCATTAAAGCAAGGAGTTGCCTTACATCAATAGCATCAAAAGGCGCCATTCGGCGGAAATTTAAGATAAATGATTGTGTAATTGTAGATGGGATTTTTTTAAAATTATTTCATAAGACCTAGTATTTCTATCACAATAAACACAAAAAAATTGAGGTTAGCAACACTAGATTTATTCAAATACTCTATGAAAAGTGTGTCATGTCACACTTATGTGACAGTCACACTTGTGTGACATGACACACTTTTATCTTATAAAAGACAGGAGGCTAAGGAGAGGGATAATGAAGATTTAGCATTACGTATTTTGTTTCCATATTTTGTATTCTTTCATTTTTCTATAGACAGTGCGTCTGCTCATGCCTAACTGTCTGGCAGCCAGGGACTTGTTCCATCCAGACTGTTCGAGCGCCTGAAGAATCGCCTGAGATTCTTCAACCTTCAAGTCTTTGAAAGAAGGTATCTTAGGCTCAATAAAGTCTTTAAAAATATACGGCAGGTGGTCAACAGTAATAATGTTTTGGTGACAAAGGATAAATGCATGTTCCAGCGTATGTTCCAGCTCCCGAACATTACCTGGCCAGGTATACTTCATAAATATTTTCTGGACATCCGCAGATATAGCATCAATCTCCTTGTTTAATTTTTTATTGAATTTTTTTAAAAAGTGATTTACAAGCAGTGGTAGGTCTTCCCTTCTATCCCTTAACGGCGGCAAGTTCATTTCTACTACCTTGAGACGATAATAAAGGTCTTCTCTGAATTCACCACACTTGATTTTTTCCGTAAGGTTCTGATTCGTAGCGGCAACAACGCGGACATCGACCTTGACAGGATTTGAGTCTCCTACGCGCTCAATTTCCCTTTCCTGTAATACCCTCAATAGCTGTAATTGTATCTTGGGAGATATATCACTAATTTCGTCCAAAAAAATAGTCCCGCCGTCTGCCTTTTGAAACCTGCCAACCCTATCCCGTACGGCACCGGTAAAGGCACCTTTAACATGTCCAAAGAGTTCACTTTCAAGCAAGTTTTCCGATAAAGCCGAGCAGTTCACCTTGACCAAGGGTTTGTGGCTGCGTACTCCGGTGTAATGTAATGCCTCTGCCACCATCTCCTTACCGGTCCCGCTTTCTCCTGTTATCATGACGGTCGTCTGTACATCAGCTAGTTCTTCTATGAGAGAGTAAATTGCCTGCATCTTTTCACTTTTCCCTATTATATTGTAGAACTTCCTGCGTTCTTTCATGTCGCGCTCTAAATTAACCAGATGCGTGTCGTCCCTTACCACCAAAACTGCCCCAGAAAAAAGACCTTTATTATCCGTGAGTGGATATGTAGCCATGCTCACAGCCTGTTGTGGGCGAGAGTTAAGTCTGCATTCAAGATTACATATTTCAGCAGGCTGTTTTGTTGTAATGGTTTCTTTAAGGGCGTCGAGACACTTTCTGCTGCAATTTTTTGCAAGAGAAATTAACGTCTTTCCAATAGAGTCGCGGGATAAATCACAGATATCTTTTGCTGCATCATTCATCTCAACTATCAAAAAATTTCTATCTATCGTGATAATCGCATCCTTTACACTCCTGAATATCGCCTCAAGGTTTGATCGATATTTCTCTTTCTCATCTGCCAGCGCTTTATGCTGTAATGCTACCTTTGTGACACGCAATAAGGCATCTTGCAGTACAGGTTTGGGGATATAGTCAAAGGCACCCAGCCGAAGCGCGTCCGAAGCAGTTTCAATATCGGGAGCGCCGGTAATCATGACTACCGGGCAGGTAAGGTTCTTTTTTCTGATGTATCTCAAAATATCAACGCCACTCTTATCCTCTAAAATAATGTCTGCAAATATCAAATCGAAATCAGATTCGTCAATCATTGACAATGCCTCATTATAGTTGCTGGCCGTTCTTACTTCATATCCCTCATCTAAAAGGAAACTTTCAAAGGTAAACCTGATATTCTCTTCATCATCGGTTATGAGAATCCTTCCCTTCATCCCTTCCTCCCTACGACACCATACTCGTATTGTTAATAGTTTTTGAAAGTTTCAAACTTGACGGCAGAATGACCATCACTTTGGTAAATTCTCCTTCGACAGCATCAATCAAAAGCTTTCCATCATGATCATGAATAATACTGTGGCTGATGCTTAATCCCAAGCCGGTACCCTTTCCCCTGGGTTTTGTAGTGAAAAATGGATTCATTACCCTATCCAAGATATTAGCGGGTATGCCAGTTCCCTGATCATAAAAGGTAATCTTCACATAGGGACAATTATCCAATGTTATTTCTTCACCCCGAATTTCAAGGATTTTGTTTTTGTGTATTCCCTGATATTTATCGTTCAAGGCGTATCGTGCATTACTTATGATATTTAAAAAGACCTGTTGTATTTGCTGAAGGTTTGCAAATATTGCCGGTAGTGTATCAGAAATATCCAGAACTAACTTGATATTGTCTTTTTTTAATTGGGCATCAATCAGGACAAGCGTATCAGAGAGTATTTCACCTATATGGACTGTACCCTTTTGCTCTTTTCTGTCACCGGGTTTGGCAAAATAAAGAAGGCTCTTTACGATATTGGCTATACGGTTCCCTTCCTTTACAATTCGGTTAGCGATGTCATGTTCTTTACTACTCTTGTCACTTTTATTGACTAATATCTGTGCACAGTTGATAATACCGGTTATGGGGTTGTTAATCTCATGAGCGACACCTGCCGCCAGCTCACCCAAAGATGCCAAATGTCTGGAATGTATTGCTTCCCTCTGTAAGGCCACCTTCTCGGTGACGTCCCAGAAAATGCCTAATACACCAATGATAGTACCTTTTTCATCCTGTATGGGAGTTTTCACGGTATGTACAATCAATTCCCGCCCGTCATTGATATATTTTTCTTCTATTTCCTCAGTTTTTCCGTACTTCATGATCCTCTTATCATCTGTCCTGTATTTTTCAGCGAGTACATCAGGATAAAGATCGTAATCTGTCTTTCCGCTGATTTCATCCGGCTTGATTTTTAAATCCCTGGCATAACTCTCGTTACAGGATACATACACCAAATTATTGTCCTTATAAAATATCCTTTGTGGAAGATTTTCAAGCAGCATTCTATATTTCCTTTCGCTCATACGAAGCGCCTCCTCTGCTTGTTTTCGATCGATACCGAGCGCTATTATATCAGCGCCAGAAGCCAAAGCCCTGTAAGTAAATTCGTTCAGCGACTTGCGCGCAAACATGGCAACAACTCCCACCAACCGTTCCTCTACAACCAAAGGAAATCCCGCAAAGGCGACCATCCCCTCACGGTTAGCCCACTCCTGGTCGCCGATATGCGGGTCATCAGTAACTGAATTAGTCAAATGAGGCTTTCGCTCCCGGGCAATAAGGCCAATTTTGAATTTGCCAACCGGTATTCGGCTATGGGAACCGTCTATATGGGTGTACACTCCGGCGCTGGCCTGCAGTTCCAACATGTCCTCTTTTTCGTTAAATGTCCAAATGCGGGCAAATGCGGCATCGAGATTATTGACTATTGCTTCTGTACAATGATAAAGAATTTCTTGTAAAGTGTTACCCTCAGTAAGGGCAATACCTATGTCCTTGACAAAAGACGTCAGGCGTATCCGCTGTACTAATTCCTTTGTTCGCTTTTGTTCCGTAATATCAATGCCAAACAAGATCGTCCCGGTAATTTTTCCATGTTCCCGCACCGCACTGTTCTGCCATGAAATGTATCTCATTCTGCCCGATTTCGTAAAAATGGGATTTTCAAAGGTCTTGAGGTACTCCTCGCCTGACTGCCATCTTGTAAATACCTGCCAGGCATGGGGGTATTTATCCTTGGGCACAATTACATCAAAACAATTTTTCCCCTCGATCTCATTTTTTTTATACTCAGTAATATCTTCCGCTGCCTTATTAAATATCCGGATATTGCCCGCAATATCCAGTCCTATAACCATCACATTCGCTGTTTCGATAAGGTTTTCTGCGTACTCTTTTGCCTGACGCAAGGCCTCAAACATTCTTTGTCGCTCGGTGATGTCTCTTGCCGTACCTATAACCCCGATGATATTTCCACTTTCATCCCTCCAGGGAAGGTTCTTATATTCACACAATATGCCCGTGTCTTTGAAATGGAGCTCGAATTGCGGGCTTTCCCCTTCCAATGTCCTCGTGTAGACATTCACCGCTTTTTTCAGTTCCTCCGCATCGAAGAGCGGCGCGAATGATTTCCCAATAAATTCTTCAGGTTTGTGACCGGTAAGTTTTTCAAAGGTACGATTTACAAATACTATGTTTCCTTTCGTATCGTAAATATAGGGTAAATCATTGATTTGCGAAATAAGTATTTCATATTTTCTTAATTCTTCCTTAGCCTTTTTGTGTTCAACGATCTCATCTTTCAAAAGTTTGTTTGCATCTGAAAGCTCGATAGTACGCTCTTTAACACGCATTTCTAATTCGATGTTTGTCCTTTGCAACATTTCTTCTATCCGCTTGCGTCCTGCAATTTCATGCTTAAGATCATCATACGATGCCTTAAGAGACCGGGTCATCTTGTTAAAATTCATGGACAGTTGTCCAATTTCATCCTTAGAACGGACTCTTATCGTTTGTGTGAGATCGCCTTTGGCAATATCAAGGGTAACGCCTGCCATTTGTCGTAATGGTGAAACAATGTACTTTGTGAGAAAGACAGAAATGCATATTCCGCCTAAAATCATGATTAATCCCATCGGAATAACGCTTCGCCGGATGATCTTGTGAATCCTTTCGTTCAATTTATGTGGAGATAAACCAATTTGCACGACACCCAGAGTCCGTTGCCTTGTTTTTATGAAAATCGCCTCCAACACCTGTGCGGCAAATGCCTCCTCTGAAAAAGTCTGTTTTTCAAAGATAGATGCAGAAAAATCATAAAATGCCTCACTTGAGCAGGCAAGCGGGCAATGGGTGAGCAGTACGTCCTGATTTTGGGATCCTTTTCTGGCGGGGATTTCTTTCATGTCGACTTCAATCCAGGGGGCCTTTTCTTCGACCAACACCGATTGGGTATTTGATATACGCAAGTAACCAATCTCCTCTTCCCTGTCAAGTGCCCGTATTTTCTTAATAGGCGCATCAAGGAACGCCGGCTGTTTGGACATCAGGGCATGCTTGATTTCATTGTCTTGTGCAAGCAGGAAAACAAGGGATCTTCCTAATTGTACAATACCCTCCTCCTGCTGCCTTTTTACATAAATTAAAAAGAATAGACAACTGAGTGTGCCGATAACGATTACCAGCGAACTCATAAAAAGGATAAGTTTTGTACGGATACCAATCATGTGATCTCAATGATAATTTCTGTCATGGATATAAGACTATGTTAGCGCGAGATGTAATGGATGATAGATTTATTCCAATTATCTCAGCGGTTTGGGTGTTTAAAGTCAACTTCAATTTTTCTGGTTGTTTAATACCCAAAGATCCTGTTGCTGCGTCATGCAACAACGTTTTAGCCAGTTGAGCTGCCTGAAGACCCGTGTATACATAATCCGGAGAAATGGAAATCAATGCCCCTGCCTTAACAATTGCGCTTGAGGTGCAGAACGTAGGTAAGTGCTTTTTTAAAGTCATCCTAAAGATAATATCCAGTGAATCTTTTGTGATTACTGTACCGTCAGGTATCATCCATAATGCATCAATTTTGTTGATAATATTTTTTAGCGCTGACGCAACCTCCTTTTCATACGATACCTCTGTTTTAATAAGATTGAATTCAATTTTTTTTGCCACTATAGTTGCTTCTGAGATAATTTTCCCGGTTTTTATTGGATCATAAATAACCCCTACATTCTTATGTTTACCAAGAATCTCTTTGAGGAGGGTAAATTGGTCTTCCAGTGATGCCTCCGAAGAAATACCGGTAATATTAGTCCCCTGTAAATTAAAACGCTCGTGATTAATGACCATGCAAAAAATAATGGGGATATCAGTAAATTGCTCTTTTACAAGGGTTGCTGCAAGCACGCCTATTGCTAAGATAAGCTTAGGTTTGAGTTTATCGCCCTTGATATTTTGAACAACCCTTTTACCTTCATCTGCGTCTCCTTTTAGGTCATAAATGGCCCTAATGGTGATATTTTCCTCTTTGCACCCTTCTTCGAAACCCTTGATTGCCTCATTATAGGCTGCGATTGACTGGCTTCGAATTATGATGACCGTGTCTTCATTGGCGTGCGTCTTTCTTAAAGGCGTGATTTCTTTACCGGCAGCCCACGCGGGAGCCTGTAATACTGCATAGAAAGGGAATATGAGTATAAACCAAAGGGCTACAGGATGGGTGTTGTTTAGTCTCATAATTAAAAACTAAGTCAGCAAATGAAATACCAAGATCAATTTGCAACCAGGATTTAGATTGTCATATACAATTTATCGGGAAAAAGGTGAGGATTATTTACAAAATTGAGATAAGCAGGCTGAAGTCTGTGGCTACCAGATTGAAAGTCCTTGCATCAGATTAGGTTTGTACGCTCGAAATTAAAGCTTTCAAGATATCCGACTTCACTTTCTCACCCATTAAGACGCTCTGTCAATCATGTGAATAATGCGCGGCCTGGTATTTGATTCTATATTTTTTCAGTGAAAAGCAGCAGCCTTTTCTCTTTCCAATACTTCTTTCGCTAAATTTGCGTAGTCTGCAGCGCCGGGACTATCCGGCGCATACAGGGTAATTGGTTTTCCGGAAATAGGACATTCTGCAAGGCGTGTATTTTCTCTGATGATGGAATTAAAAACCTTCTCTTTAAACCGTTCCTTAATCTGGCTATACACCTCGTTACTGAGATTTGTGCGACTATCGAACCGACAGGCAATGATACCGGTCACCTCCAGATTGTGATTCAACCTTTCTTTTACTACTTGTACCGTATTCATAAGAGTTACGAGGCCGTTTAATGCCAATACCTTTGTTTCTAAAGGAATAAAGACCTCTTTGACAAAGGTCAATGCATTGATAGTAATCAGTCCCAGCGAAGGAGGACAGTCTAACAATATGTAGTCGTATTTACCCGTTATGGAAGACAAACGTTTCCGCAAAATGAGGTCCCGCCCCTTTTCATGGGCGAGAATTCTTTCAACACCTGCCAGTGCAACGTTAGAAGGAGCCAGGGTCAGATTCTCAACACACGTAGATGTGAGGATTTCTTCAAAATAAACCTCTTCCAAAAATACGTTATACATGGAACGTTCGAGGTTGTGAATATCCAGACCTAACCACGAACTCAGATTCCCCTGAGGATCCAGATCGACCAAAAGTACCTTTTTACCCATTTGAGCAAGACAGGCGCCGAGATTCACGGTAGTCGTTGTTTTTGCTACGCCCCCTTTTTGATTTGTTAGCGCGATACTTCGCATCTGTTGTTTCATTTTTACATTTACAATAAAGTCACCCGATTTTTGCGAAAGAGCCAGGTTATTTCATGTGCTTCTCAAAGGATTCAATATCCTTGCTGTTACCAACGACAACAAGGATATCTCCTTCTTGAATCTTATAATCGGATGTGGGTAAAACCTTCACATCTTTCTCCGTGGTTTCTCCTGTTTTTTCCGCCACCTGAAAAACCTTTCTTTTCACTATCAGGACATTGATTTCATACTTTGCCTTCAAATCCAGATCACTGACAGTACGACCAATACTTTCGCTTTTCGCCTCGATCTCTGCAAGGGTATAATCTGCGCCCAATTCAATGTATTCCAATACGCCGGGCGAAAGGATGCTATTGGCCACCCGAATACCCATATCTTCTTCCGGAAATATGACGCGGGTTGCCCCTACCATTTTTAATATCTGCGCATGGAGCGGGGTATATGCCCTTGCAACAATTTCTTTAATATCCAGGTTCTTCAGGAGCGCCGTGGTTAGAACACTCGACTCAATATCTTTGCCCATACTTACCACTGCCACATCTACATCCTTGATGCCACTAGCCATCAGAGATTCCTCATCAGTGCTGTCTATCTGAACAGCCTTGGTAACAAAGTTGCTCACCTTCCCTACTAATTCCTGATCGCTGTCAACCGCAATGACGGGAGCGCCTTTTTTAACTAACGTTTCAGCTACCTTGCGGCCAAATCTTCCCAGCCCAATTACGGCAAATTGTCTCATTCGTCAGTCCTTTGTAGTAAGTATCCCGTAAGACTTCTTTTTAAAAGTTTTTCAGAAACTGTTTTTTCGAGAGTATCCTTGTGTACTAAAAATAACAAAATAGCCCGAACTAAGCAAAATAAAAAGCCAAAAATGCTTATTATCCGACCAGCATTACACCCTCCGGGTATTTAATCGGAATCAGCTTACACTTACCCCTGATGGAATACCCTATTGCAAGTGGTCCCACTCTGCCAATTAACATGGTAGCAGAAAGAACAATCTTCCCAATTATACTCAATGATGGCGTGATGCCCGCTGAGAGCCCTACCGTCCCAAATGCCGATACGGTTTCAAATGCTATTTCCATGAAAGACGCATTTTCAGTAACCGACAGGATTAAAACATCCAGCATGATCAATAACACGGCCATGGTGCAGATGACAAGCGCCCTATCTTTTGTCCTGGAAGAGATATGCCTGCCAAATATTATCAGTTCGTCATGCATCGATGCGGCTGGAACAATAGATGAGACCAATATTCCGAAGCTCGTGGTCTTTACTCCACCTCCGGTGCTGCCAGGAGAAGCGCCGATATACATCAATAACATCATTGTAGTTAATCCTAAAGTTTTCATTGTTCCCGTATCCAGAGTATTAAAACCCGTTGTAGTGGAGGCAGAGATGGCCTGGAATGCGGATGTTAAAAGTCTGTCTTTCAACGAAGGCGATGGAGTGGACCATTCGGATACGTATATCAGCAATAACCCTATAATCAAAAGAGCCGGAAGCATGGTTAACACGAGTTTGGTATGGGCCAAAAGTCTCTTCCGCGGCTCACCCTCCTTTGTTTTTCCAAAGATCGTATAATAAATATCATGTATCACAATGAATCCAACACTCCCTATAATACAGAGGATGCCTATTGTTGCGTTTACAACCATGCTGTCACGATATGCACAGAGATTGTCAGAAAACAAACTGAAACCAGCGGTACAAAAGGCAGAGACGGAATGAAATACCCCCAAATAGATGGCATGTTTTACGGGAAAATCCTTCATCCAATAAAGGCTTAAAACCGCAGCGCCAAAAAACTCGCAAGCAAAGGTAACGAAGACGATTAGTTTGCTAAACCTGACGACCTCTTCATACGGCGGACTTGCCAATGATTCCTGCAAGACCAATTTCCCACCCAATGATACACGGAAGCCTAGTATATTGACAAATTAATAACGAAACATTATATTATATTTCATGAGACAAACAAAAATCCAACTTACCGAAGAAGATCGAACAACCTTGAAGTCAT
>JABWAQ010000044.1 GCA_013360945.1 Candidatus Brocadia sp. | reverse complement strand
TTCATGAAACTATTATACAAGAACCATTTTGAAAAAGCCAGTTTATTCCTTTTCTTTTTTACGTGTCAGTACTTGCGCTTATACTTGACGTAGCCCTGTACTGAAGAGTGAATGTGTCCCATCATCCTCACGCAAGGAGTAGTCGTCGTCCAGTGATTCATAATATATTTTTTTATCATATCCGGCCGTCGGTTCAGTGCCGTAGCAGCGAACCCCACTGCTTCCCTGGTTTAAAGGGAAACCGGCGGTAATCAGATGGTAACTGAAACGGTCCCATAGAATGATATTGTTATCCTTTACACCGGCAGCTTTCAACCCGGTAATTATTGCGTTAACAACTTCAGGTCGTGTAGATAGCTTTGCTCCGCCGATGGGGTTAACTTTGATGCCCACTACATCATCAGGGGTAAAGAACATTCTCCACGCATCGGCAACCGTTTTTTTGCCGGTGAGCGTAAACATCCCCTCATTCATCATCTGCTGGACGGCCTCTTGTGCAGGTTTTCTGTTCCTCATAATCCCGCTGTCTTTAACTGCAATGACCCGGCTTTTCTCAATAATGGAAGACTGCCTATCCGACCCGATTGCCCATCGCAAACTCCCAAAATCTCCGATTCCCAGCCCAAATCCAACGGCTCCGAGTGCAGTATGTTTCAAAAAATGTCTGCGTGAAAGTTGATTGTCCATAGACACTTCCCTCCTTTAAAAATCTTCAGGTTTTTGGTGATTTTAGCCCAAAGGATTTCTCTTGTCAAAATATTTTAACAAGACTTGATGAGAAAATATTTTTTTGTCAATAAAAGGCAACCAGCAATACTTTCGTAAAAAACAGCTACGGTCATCCAGGGTGGGACAACCTCTGCATCTGCTATCCGTTCAAAAATATAAGAATTATTTTGACAGTCATGGAGAATTTTATTAAATTGTGGACATGAATACTCAAATTTCTACAACGAAAAATTATTTGTACGAGCTGTTAAAAAAGAAGTATCACACCTCCGAGATGGTAAGGGCACAGATAGATGAAGTAAAAGTGAGGATCAGTGAAAAGGTAGCCAAGGAGTCTCTGAAGGCCTTCTGCGTTACGTTTCAGGGACAGGTCATCGATGCTTCTTTTGAAAAGACCTTAAAAATTATTTCTAAACGATTGTTCCATAACGGCGAAATTAATACTATCCTTACCGTAAAAGAAAAAGGTCTTGTTGAAGCGACCATGATCGCAGCACCATCAGAGGTCGAGGCCCTTATTCAATGTCTAATGAAGCCTCACATCGTACTGCATTACAAAAAAGGAATTGAAAGGGGTGCAAGCAATCTTCTGATCATTGATGAAACAGAACAGGCACTAACGGATACTTGTGCGCCTGATTACCTTCACCGCAACTTTATTACTCGGGCTGAATCATGTGAAAAGTACACGGGGCGGTTAGGGGAGTACTTAATTCTCAATGGATTGCCATTGACTTCGGAAAAAATAGGCAAGGAGCTTCGATTCAACAAAATTGAAACGAAAAATAAAGTTTTTACGACAACGGGATTAAAGGAAATCTATGTTAATCTCCATTTTATCTCTTTGCTCCTCAAATTAGATTTAGAACAGTATTACCTGAAGCTGAGAATCTTTTATCTTCAGGAGAGCGAAATGAAAGTCGTTGAAGAAAAAATTGATGACCTTGGTTTCTTTGCCGATATTTTTAATCACATCGCTACAACGGACAACCCGCTGTTATTTAATAAAGATTTATTTATGGATTTAATGCGGCTTGAACACATTATCGAGAATAATAACTGGAAGGCTATTCCCGCATATGCAGGTTATATCTACTCAGCATCCAGCAGGCTGAATGGCCAGTTTAAGCTGCTGGAGGAATGCAATCTCTTCTTAACCTACGCAAATTGTATCGAAAAGTTTGTTGGACGATTAACAAAAAAATTCATGAAAAACAGACCTGATATTCGGAGCGAGCAGGAAAATTTAACTGCAAATTATCATGAATTGAAGAAATTGCAAACCATTTCAAAACATCAGATGCTCCAAAATGATTATCAGGAATTACTGAATTCCTTTGGGAAACTTCTTGCATACATCGATTTTTTGATGATAAAGGACACGGGCACGATCGCGTCGGGAACGCAGGATGCGATTCAGCTTGCACAAAAATCCTCAAAGAAATTTGGTGACGTGCTGAAAAAATGCATTGAGTCCATCTTCTCCGTAACGATTGATATTTCCACAAAGCCCGTTTTTCGCCAGGACCAGGTCTTAAAACCAGAACAAGAAGAGATTCAGCAACTTATCGAAAAGTTCAGTGCGAATCTGGAAAGGTTGTCGAAATTGAAGGCGGTGTCGGGGAAAAACGCCTTTTTGGAGGCAAGGATGACTGTACCGCAATTTACCAGCTTGTCCAATGCCCTTGACGAGTTGAAAGCATTAATAAAAGACATGGAGAGCAAAAAGGACATTCAGGATCCCCTGAAGAGCATTTTTGCCAAATCCAATAAATTTGAAATGCTTTACAACGATTTGAGCGCCTTGAAAATAGTCGAAAACGCCCAGGATCAGGAATCAGCTCGCAGTATCTTAACGGAGTTGCAAAGACTGATCTTCGACAAGCCGTTAAAGGAAGATTCGTTTAAAAATATCATCAATACGATTCAATCACTCGAAGGTTTTGTTTTCAGTAAATGCGCTTCTGCAAAGTCAAAGGACTCCAGTGTGTTAATGCAGCAATTGCATCACAATCCCATTTTTAAAAAATTTATTGATATTAAGGCGGGTTTAAAAAACGTCATAGAAACGGAAAGACTTACCCGCAAGGTTGATACCTTTAAAGGTGACTTTGAGTTTTTTTCTTATAGCGCAAAAGAACTGGACGAATTTTTGGCAGAGATCGAGCGATTCCATGAGGCATTGAAAGATATGTGTTATTATCAAAATGTGTCTGAATTTGAGGCGATGGAAAACCGTCTCAACCGGTTAATCATTGAAGTAAACGAAATTGACAGAAAAATTTCTTCATATACAAGGAACAAGGATAAAAAAATAACCAAAGAACCGGATGTTCATATTGACTATTTAAAAGGGTCCCAGTTGCTGAAAAAAAATCTGGAAAAGGCAATTCTCATTTTGCAAAATCAGATTACTCAGATAGAAGGATTTATGCACGACATCGAAAGCAATTTGCATCGTCGCTCGTTTATCCATTCTGGTGTAACAACCAGCGTCCTTTTTGATCAAATAACGTATCTCTTGAGTAATATTGATGTGCGGATGATTGATATGACGCAATCAATGGAAGATATGTTTAAGGAAAGCGTACATACCATATTCCATTACCAGGTAGGGGAAGATTTTAAAGAACCGCAAAAAGAAGAAATTGATGATCTCATGAAAGAAATTGAAAAACGGGCGATTGTCAGAGAATATAAAAATGACGTCTATTCGTGAACTTCCCGTTGCAGGCAAAAGGTAAAGAACATGAATCTGCCTGAGCCAGTACAATGTCTTGTCGTTGCCAAAATCCTTCTTATTTAAAATAATAAATAATGTCAATCAGTACGATTTACAGAGACTATATAACACTATCATTCATTGACCTTCACGCGTCAAAGGTATTCAGTTCCAGAGAAATGACGAAGACTGCTGCTTCACCTGAAAGCATCATGCAGGATATGGAGGATGCAAAAAAAACGCTGAAACTTGCTGGCATATGGGTTAACTTTACTTCGGAAAGCATCATAAATGCTGACGAGAAATATATGGTTGAAATGCGTTCTGACGATACGCGTGTATCGCCCTCACAAAATACTGATGTTCGTGTAAGCGGGAAAGGCATCCGGAAACCGCATTACTCGCATCTTCTGTCATTTGACAATACCCTGATCTTTCAGGCGGCGTGTTGTCTGCCTTTGAAGATTGTTGCTGGTAGCTTGGACAGTAATCAAGTTTCCGGCAGGGTTTTGTTCGAGAGTCACTCAGAAGAACAAGGCGGGAAATTAGTGTATCAATTCAAGGACAAGGGCACAGAATTGATAATAGACATTCAGCGCAGAGAAAGCCCTCGGGCGCAACGGTATATATTCAGGGGAATGTAATTTAAGAAAAAAACCAGCGGACGAAAAAATGAGTTTCTATAAAAACCCTTGGAGAAATTGACTTCCCCAAGGGTTTTTTATCATAGACGTGTGCTAAACGTTAAATCCATTCTTCGGATAAGATATTTCCTTCAAGGCCAACAACGACTTGTTTAACCGGGATCTTGCGGGATGCCTTTTCTGCGCCTTCTTTAGCAATCTGGGCCAGCCCAAAACAACAGGGCACCTGCATGATCATTACCGTTAAGGTATTGATCTTTGCGTCGTCGATCAATGACTTAATCTTTTCGATATAGACTTCCTGATCAGAATCCAGCTTTGGACAGGCAATTCCGATGCTCTTTCCCTTCAGATAATCTTTATGGAAATCGCCGAGTGAAAAAGCCGTACAGTCTGCTGCCAGCAGTATGTCTTTACCCTGGAAATAGGGCGCCTGTGGAGAAACCAAGTGCATCTGTATCGGCCACTGTCTCAATTGAGAAGGACGTTTTCCGTCTTCGCTACCCTCTTGGTTTGTCTTTTCGCTAAAATCGATTGTTCTTGATCCTGGACATCCACTCATTTTGTAACCTCCTGTAAAAATTTTTCTTCTAATTCATTAATAAATTTTTCGTACTTTCTTGGCAGTTCATCGCCTACCGAGGCGTCTGCTGCGTTACACTTTTGGAACATTTCACCAACCTGTGTTGTAGATAGCTGGCGGTCGATCCACGGATATAGGATTTCATCTTCCTTCCTGATATGTTGCGTTAACAAATCCCGGTACCCAAGAAGATGCTCCTTGATCAGGGCCTTATTGCCCTTTTCAACGCCTTCTACCACCTGTCTGACATGATTCCTTCCTGTATCATGGTCTTTATACATGACCTGGATAACCTCTGCATTTTCATCAACGTATTTAAACAGAATATCCTCTTCCTTCATGTGATGATACTTGTCGGCATACGTGCGAATAAAATCAACACACCTCAAAATCAGATCTTTATCTGTCGTGATGCTGCTCTCGACATAATCAATAACTACAGGAATTAAAGCCAGTAGCCGTTTAATGAGTAAGTGTTCATCTACAAGCTTTTTCACAGACGGTGAATAACTGATCTTCTTCGGGGCTGATTTTCTGGTTGGGTCCACAACAGGTTTTTGAACATTCCTGTCAGGATAAATAGCCTTTTCAATTTTATACATCAAGGTAGCCTCTTGTTCCGGATCGAGACTATGTATCCCAACTACGTCCTTGAGAAGACAGCTTCCTACGGAACAGGGAACGCAACCGATGCCATATTCATCGAGTATGCGACCCACTTCCGGATAGGCGTTAATGATTTCCTTAATTTCTCGAGGTAACACTTTTTGCAAAAATAACCTCCTTTTAAATATGGTTAATAGTGACTAAATTAAAATTATATTACAAAATTTAATTATAGCTGATAATCGTATTTTATGTCAAGCAAAGAAACACGTTAAAAATATAAAAAGGTGGTCGTGAAAAGGATGGCTGGTCTTTAATCTTGCTGTTTATTGTCTTATAAAAAATATTTTGACATTTTTAGCAAAAATATTGTGTAGCGCAGGCTTCCAGCCTGCTAAGGTTCGACAGCATTTATGCAGGGTGAAGATCCTTATGGAAGAATATGAACCGCTTGACCCAATGACAATAGGCCTGCTCCGTGAGACGGCTGTAATGGCGAGGGAGGATGGCTTCCCGAATGCTGTCCATGAGTTTCGGCTTCCGGTCCGTTTCCAACGTTCCAGATGGATGTTTGCTAGTCATGTTCGAATTTGTTGCTACGGAGCGAACTTCCTGCATTATTTCTCATCCTCGAAGAATACAATCAGGGATTGTCATTTACCGTTTTGCAATGTCAAGCTTCTTTTACAAGGAAATCTACCGCCTCAAAAAGTAATAGAGTTGGCCGTAGGTGTTTAACTCACCTGCCTCATGCATAGCCTGGTCTCCGATTCCGAAATACACATCTGCCCTGGCAGGGGTCTGGATTGCACTTCCCGTATCCTGATCCAAAACAAAAAAGGCTTTCTCCGCCTCACTTTTCCCCTTCCCCCAAAACCCCCATGTCTTTTTTGCCTTCTTTGATTCTATGACAGCAAAGGCCAGTCCGCCTGCAGGAAACACCTTTTTATCCGTGGCGATACTCCGCATCGGAGTGACAGGTACTCCAATCGAACCGTAAGGGGTGGCATAAGGAACTCTTTTGAAAAAAATGTAGCGGTCGTTTTTCTTCAAATAGGAATCTAGTTCATTGGGGTGTTGTTCAAAATAACCGATGAGGGTCGAGAGGGTCAATTCCTCTTCTGGAATTTTTCCGTCCATGACCAGCATTCGTCCAATACTGCTATATTGGTGACCTGAATCTGCCGCATATCCCACATAGACCTTTTCTCCTGTTGGCAGCCTGATTTGCCCGGAACCCTGAACATGGATGAGATAGGCGTCCAGCTTGGATTTGAGGTAGACAATTTCGTTTCCCTTTAAAAGGCCGCGCTCCTCAATTTCACGTCGTGTATAATAAGGCTTTTTAAAGCCAGCGGGCATTTTATAGAGGGGGTAACGAAATTCTCCCGTTGGGGTAAGATTTCCGTCATAGATGGGTGTTCCGTAACCGGTAAAATGCACCTGTCCCTCATAAGCTTTTCCGATGGCCTGAAAGACCCTGAAATTTTTTACGATAAAATCATTAAGCTCCTCGCCATTTCTGCAGCGAAGGAACCCTTCCCGAAAGAATCTTAAGGTATTTTCCAGATTTTCATGAGAGAAACCAGTCATATGAAAACCGTACGGGTTCACCTTTACCCTTTTAAAATAGTCGAGGCTATTATCTATCGAACGTAACAGGGAGTCCCTGCTGTAATCATCCTGAAATCTGGGAAGTTGTTGTGGGTCTGTAATCTCTACCAGGGTATCCCCTGACTCTCTCGGTTCCAGGAGGGGCCTTTTCTTAAACATGGCACAGCCGGACTCCAGGATTGCGATGAACGTTACGGCCAGGATTAAACCCATATAGATAGTCCCTTTTGCTTTCATACCCTACCACTCCCTTTTTATAAGAAAATCGTTAAAAGTTCAAATATAATCAGGCAGTATTTTATATTTCTTATTATGGAGAATCAAAGAAAAAATTAAGGAATTGCTTGGTGTCTTTTCCAGCATTGAAAAACATTTAATTTGACAACGGTTATTGTTTTCAGTAGAATTCGAGACGCTGTTATTGTTGCATTGTTCTTTTTATTTAATGAAATCGATTACAGGTAATTTTCTCGTGTATTTGCAGGAGAAAAAAGGGAATCCATATTTCGTTTTTATTGAAAACGAGATGAGGAGCGGACCCGCCGCTGTAACCGGGGACGAACGTCACAGTGCCACTGCCTTAGGGTAATAGGGTGGGAAGGCTTGATTAGTAGGACGATCCGGGAGCCAGAAGACCTGCCTGTAATTGCTTCACGTAGTCTTCGATGGTAAAGAAGGTGAAGGGTGTTAACCATATATTTCACAGATCACACAAATGTGCAGATGGAAAAATTTATTATCTGTGCAATTTGTGGCTTCAGCGTTTTTTAGAACCCATGCCTTCCCTATCGGAGACATGGGTTTTTTTGTTTTAAAAAAGGCGCAAAGTAGGGGCGGGGTTGCCCCGCCCCCCTGCTTACCCCCGGTTCAATGGGTTTTTTATTTTAGTAAAGATGCAATGTCAAGGACAATACTGGTAGTTACCATAGTCTTTTTCACGTTATTTTTTGCATTGGAGAATGTGGTATATGCCATGCATATCACGGAGGGAATTTTACCCCCCAGGTGGGTTTTTACGTGGTTTGCTGTATCAATGCCTTTTGTAGGAATCGGTGTGTATCATGTAAAACGAAAGAAAAGAACGGTGCCAAGTTATCTTCCTTTGGTAGGCATGCTGGGAGCGGCGGTATTCGTATTTTCCTGTTTTCCCATCCCGGTTATTGCATTGAACGGGATGGCCACTTCCCATCCCTGCGGTACGGGTATGAGCGCCGTGTTATTGGGGCCTTTTGTTAGTGTGTTGATGGCAGCCATCGCCTTGCTCATTCAGGCCTTATTCCTGGCCCACGGCGGATTGACTACGTTAGGTGGAAATATATTTTCCATGGGTATCCTGGGTTCCTTTTCCGGCTATTTTGCATTTAAAATAGCGCAACGATGCAGACTTCCCCTATTCTGGTGTGGATTCCTTGCCGGTATGATTTCTGATTTGTTTACCTATTTAGGCACGTCCATCGAGTTAGGACTCCTTGTAATCAATAAAGGTGGATCATTCTTTAAGGCCACTGCGGAAATTTTTGGGGTATTTATGATGACCACACAAGGGGTTTTGTGTATTGTTGAGGGTGTTGTAGTGGGATTGGTGCTGGTCTTTGTTTATAAGCGGCGGCCGGGCATTTTGTTAAACCTTGGGGTAATTCGGGATGACACAAAACCTATCCAGGCGTAAGTTAAATATTCTCAGTTTTGCCCTTATCATAATACTACCGCTTTCTGTATCGTTATGTGCATTTGCAAAAGAAACCTTAAACAAAACTGATGCACAAGCGATACAAACAAGTGAAGAAGGGGCATGGACGGGTATTGATGTAAGTATCGTGGGTAAATATGCGTCAAAGTATGGCCATCCACCCCGTGACCCTTATATCAATACCGATCAGGGAGATTTACTCCTCTTTGTGTTTACCTTTGCCGGGGTGGTTGGCGGGTTTGTTATAGGATTTAACGCACGCAGGCTTTTTTATGAGAAATAACATACAAATTCCAAATCTCAAATAAATTTCAAGCGATCATACACAAATAAATCAACCTCTTTGTTTTGAATTCCGGAATTAGTTCATTGGAATTTGTTTGATATTTGGTGCTTGTTGTTTGGTGCTTATTATTCTTTACTAAATCGGTCGCAATATAAAATATTAAGGTATTATGGGATTATTCCAACACACATTTTCAGATACATATGCCCGCCAAAATAATTGGTTAACGCGGGTTGATGTACGGGTAAAGTTGTTTTACGTCGTTTCGTTGCTTGCAATAAATTTATGGGCAAAAAACCTTTTCATTCCGTTACTTTTCATTTCTGTATCTCTCATCTTGCTCTTATCGGTAAAAGTTCCTCTCAATGCAATATTCCGGTGTATGTTTCTGCCCCTGTTATTTGCAATTTTAATCCTGGTTGTTAAATGTCTCCATGAGGGCGAAAAGGTATGGCTTTCCTTTTCAATCCTGGGATACAAGGTAATCTTAAAAGAAGAAGGCCTGCATAGTGGACTTCATGTCTGCGGCAAGGTGCTGGGAGGCATTTCAATAGTAATCATCTTTTCTTTTACTACATCAATAAGCCGTCTGTGTGCTGGTCTGAACTGGTTTCGTGTGCCAAATACTGTAGTCGAACTGATGGCCTTTATGTACCGGTATATTTTCCTGCTTTTGGATGAAGTATCTGCCATGTGGACTGCCCAAAAATCACGCCTGGGTCATGCCTCGTGGAAGATGACGGTAAAATCATTCGGAACATTAGGCGGGTTGCTTATCATCCGTGCCTTTGAACGGGCAGAACGGACGTATGAAGCAATGTACATCAGAGGTTATGAAGGCGGCGGCATACTGACAATCAACTTATCGCCCTGGAGCAGGAAAGAATCTGTGCTTGCTGCAGGAATAGTTCTTGTTTTGCCCCTTCTTGTCTATACAGGAAATATGCGGATATGGTGATACTACAAATCAGAAATATTCAATACCGCTATCATGATGGGACGTATGCATTGCGTGGTGTTTCCCTGGATATCCGGAGAGGGGAATTTTTAGCCATCCTTGGTCCCAATGGATCAGGCAAAACGACCCTCCTGAAACACCTCAATGGTTTACTAAAACCCCTGGCAGGAGAACTGGTATTAGAACAAAAATCTTTTACGCAATATGCATCCAGAGAGATATTTCAAAGGGTTGGTATCGTATTCCAGGACCCCAATGACCAGTTGTTTGCCCCATCAGTGTGGGAAGATGTGGCCTTTGGGCCTATGAATCTGGGTCTGTCTAGAGATGAGATTGCACACAGGGTGGATGAGGCATTGTCGTTAGTTGACATGATGCTTTATGCAAACAAAACCATCGATGCCCTGAGTTATGGACAAAGGAAGCGGATTTGTATTGCCGGAGTCCTGGCAATGAGACCGGAAATACTTGTTCTGGATGAGCCTACCTGTGGTCTTGACCCCGCCGGTGTGACATCTCTTATGACACTGTTAAAAGAACTGAATGGCAAGCACGGTATCACCATTATTATGGCAACCAATATGGTAGATTTGGTGCCTGTTTACATGGATCGTCTGGCAATTATGTACCAGGGCAATCTCCTCAGGATAGGCACCCCTGAGGAGATATTTTCAAATATGACAGAAATAAAATATGCCTGTTTAGAACTTCCACAGATTGCACTGTTAATGAAAATTTTGAGAGACGAAGAGAATCTTCAGATGAACACCTTGCCTCTTACTATTGGAGAAGCAAGAAAGTTTTTAGTACATAAGATAAATTGCAATAATTTAACAATTGTCACGTAAAAACGACCCGGCGGGTCGTTTCTACCAGAAGAATTATGTTTAAAGGTCACGGCGGTAATATAAAGCAGGTTATTAATCAGGGGAATAATGGTATTCTCGATTTTAGTGCCAGCATTAATCCGCTGGGATATCCGGAAAAGGTCCGAAAGGTTATTTGGGAAAATTTCGATGATATTCTGCATTACCCTGATATTGATTGTAACGGCTTAAGAAAAACCATTTCGCAGATAATAGGGCACCCGGAGGATGAAATCATTGTCGGGAATGGTTCCACAGAGTTATTTTATTTGATCCCGCGCGCACTAAGACCGGCGAAAGGGATTATCTTTCAACCTACCTTTAGTGAATTTGCCGAGGCATTGAAATCCTGCCATGCGGAAGTGATTAACCATGTGTTGCATGAAAAGGACAGGTTCTGTTTTAAATACAGCAAAGGCGATTTTCATGATAAACAAGGAGAAATGGTCTTTTTCTGTAATCCGAATAACCCAACAGGACAGTTGGTTGAAAAGGCCGTTATCCTGAATATGGTACGGCAACATCCTGACATAATATTTGTCGTGGATGAGGCATTTATGGATTTTGTTGACACGCCGGAAAGGCACAGTGTTATCAATGATGTGAGTACAATGCACAATTTGATTGTTGTCAGATCGCTTACAAAATTTTATGGGTTTCCCGGCTTAAGGGTGGGGTATCTTGTTGCCCATCTGGATTTAGTAACAAAATTGATGAATTATAAAGAGCCGTGGTCGGTAAATACCCTGGCGCAATATGCGGCTATGGTAGCTATGGAAGACAGAGAATTCATTTTGAGAAGCAGGGAATTTATGTTTTATGAACGATTGCATTTGTTCAACGAATTATCCAATATCCATGGGCTTTTGCCGTACAAACCAACAGTCAATTATATCTTTATCAAAATAAACAGTGACGGTATGACGTCTTCCCTGTTACGGGAACAATTGTTAGAGCAGGGAATTGCCATTCGTGATTGTTCAAATTTTACAGGACTTAACGATAAGTATTTCCGTGTAGCAGTGAGGACAAGGGAAGAAAACTTGAGGCTTATCGATGCAATTAAAAGCATAATCGAGCAGGGCACAAACACGTTCAGGTTGGCAGTGAATAGTAGGCAGTAGACGGTAGGCAGTAGGCAATGAAACTTATTGCCTTTTTGCTTACTGCTTACTGTACTTCCTCTGCTACGGTTATGCCGGATTATAGAAATCTATTGGTGTAAATCTTTTTTTTCTTGATCTGTGTAAATCTGTTTAATCTGTGTTCTATTTTTGGTTGTGAAATCTGTGGTTGCTGTTAACTCATGACAAATAGATCTATCATGATCCAGGGTACCGGTTCCCATGTGGGCAAGAGTATCCTCGTGTGCGCCCTGTGCCGTATCCTGAAACAAGATGGTTATCGGGTTGCCCCGTTTAAAGCCCAGAATATGGCCTTAAATTCCTTTGTGACAAAAGATGGAAGGGAAATAGGGCGGGCACAGGCGACACAGGCTGAAGCGGCGGGAATTGAGCCTATGATAGAGATGAATCCCATACTCCTCAAACCCACTGGTGACTGTGGCTCACAGGTCGTGCTCATGGGTAAACCGATAGGGAACATGACTGCCAGGGAGTACTACCAGAAGAAGGGCGAATTCGTTTCTGTCATACAAGAAGCTTACCAGACCCTAAAAACCCGGTTCGATATTATTGTTATTGAAGGGGCAGGCAGTCCTGCTGAGATAAATCTGAAGGATGGGGACATCGTCAATATGGGTATGGCAGCAATGGCATCAGCCCCCGTCTTACTGGTAACAGATATTGACCGCGGTGGCGCCTTTGCCTGGATTGTTGGGACGCTTGAATTACTAACCGAAAGTGAAAGGAACCGGGTGGCGGGCGTCATATTCAATAAATTCAGGGGAGACAAGAATATCCTGAAACCTGGACTGGACATGCTGGAAGAACGCATCAGGAAACCCATCGTAGGAGTAATACCATATCTGCATCAGTTGAATATCGACGACGAGGATTCCGTTTCGCTTGAATGCCAGGGTGACAACGACAGTAACACATTCAGGAATGATTTTGCAGAGCAGCCGGGCCTCAATCAAATACAAAATAGGGATCAGGGGGCAGGGGGCAGGGGGCAGAATACAGGTAGTGAGTACTTGACCATTGACACCCGATCACGGAGACCTTTCATAGACATCGTCGTAATCAAACTACCCCGTATATCAAATTTCACAGACTTTAATATTTTTACTTACGAAAAAGATGTTAGAGTGAGATTTGTGGATAAGGCTGAAAATATTGGCAAACCTGACTTACTTATTATCCCTGGTACAAAAAACACCATAGGCGACTTGGTTTTTTTGAACAAGAAAGGTATTTCTGGAGAGATTGTGAAATCAGCAAAACAGGGCGTTATGGTTGTCGGTATTTGCGGTGGATATCAGATGCTGGGACGGCAAATTAACGATCCTTACCATGTTGAATCGTCAAAGACCAGCGCACCTGGTTTGGGTCTTCTGGACACCGTGACTACCTTTGCCAGAGGGAAACAGACCTATCAGGTAAAGGCGAGCATGCTTGAACATAGATGTTTATTCCATACAAACGATGAGCTCGCTGGCTATGAAATCCACATGGGAGAGACAACGTATAACGGTCATACTTCTGTAAGACCATTTGCAAGGATTACTGAGCGGGCAGGAAAGACAGTAAATATCCTGGATGGATGCGTTTCTGCCGATGGCAATGTAATAGGCACCTATATACATGGTATCTTTGATAATGACGAGTTCCGGTCAAAGCTCTTGAATTATCTCAGGTCGAAGAAGGGATTAAAACCATTTCCTGGCTATCAGGTAGATTCTAAAAATATGAAAGAGTACAGATACGACGAATTGGCCGAAATCATTCGCAGGAATATGAACATGGACATGGTTTATGCCATCTTACGTAAGGAGCACCGGCTTGGATAGAAAAATATTTTCCGAAGTATGGAGACTGTTTTTCATAATGTTTTGCTTTGTTTTTGCAACGGCTTTTGCTGAAGAACCCAAAAAAATCATTGATGATTCATTTCTCATCGAAGAAGCGTACAATCAGGAAGCCGGAGTTGTCCAGCATATCCAGACATTTCAATATATGAAAGATAAAACCTGGGATTACTCCTTTACCCAGGAGTGGCCGGTTCTGGGACAAACCCATCAATTATCCTACAAGGTACCGATTACCCATATCACCGATCCCCATAATTCCACAGGCATTGGCGATGTAATGATCAGCTATCGGTACCAGGCAATCATGCAGGACAGAATTGCGTTTTCGCCCCGATTTTCTCTCTTGTTTCCTGCCGGGGATTATAAAAGAGGAACGGGAAGCGGCTCTACCGGAATTCAAACGAATCTTCCGTTCAGTATAGAACTTTCAGACAAATGGGTAACGCACTGGAACATCGGGGCAACTTATACCCCAAACAGTAAAGATGCAGTTGGATCTGAGTCTGACAACCTTGTTGGAAATGTCGGGGCAAGTATTATCTGGCTGATCAAAGAGGACTTCAATTTCATGCTGGAAGTCTTGTGGAGTCACAGCGAGATTTTTAACGAAGAAGTGTTTACACGAAAAGAAGAAGATTCTTTGCTTATCAGTCCGGGCGTTCGTTATGCAATAAACTTTGAATCAGGTCTGCAGATAGTACCGGGAATTGCTTTCCCTGTAGGTCTGGGGGCTTCGGAGGGTGACTATGGTGTTTTTGCATATTTATCATTTGAACATCCCATGTTTTAATTTTTTTGTAAGAGTCTCGATGGTTAAAAAAAAAATACTTTTCTAAGGGGAATGCAATGTAACTCAACATTGTATTAAATCAATCTCGCTGCATACAGGCGTTTCTTGTAATTAAAGGAACTAAAGGGAATCCCACCTCAGATGTCTTTATCGGAGTAACGGGAACGGTACCGCCGCTGTAACCGGTGACGAACGTTGCAAGAGCCACTGGGAAGTCGTTTAAACGGCTTCCCGGGAAGGTGCAATCAGTAGGATGATCCGCTAGTCAGAAGACCTGCCTGTAATGTCTGCCAAAAAAACTTCTTCGAGTAAAGGAGGTGAAGCGTCTGTGATACGGTAAAAGCCCGTTTCTTCTCTTTGTGAAGGAACGGGCTTTTTTGATTGCAGAGGCGCAGAATGCAGGATGACCCGGCAGCCAGGAGACCTGTTTGAACATGCAATTGTGTTAATTTTTATTTCCGAGGGGAAAGGATAAATACAAATGAGGTATCTGTTGTTTTTGTTGGTAACTACTTTATCGCCTAACCTTTATTGTAAAACCGCATCGACGGGAGAAATAGCGGAACCTGTTCCAACAGAACATCGTTCGGAAGAAAAGAAAGCAGCGGGTGGCGAGGAAATGCCAGGACAATCGGCAGGACTGGATGTAACGGGAGGGCAAGCTGAAGTCGATTCTCCGGCAGCAAAGCGAGCAACTGCAAACACCCTCAATCAATCAGAAGAAAATGATAATAATACTGGTAATTTACCGGAGACCGTTCAAGAGCCCACAAATGCAACGCCTTACCCGACCGATGCGGTTCTTTTACCGGAGGTGTTAGTTTCCGGACGCACGGACAGTTTACTTGGTATCGCTGAAGCGGCATCTCAAGGCACGATAGAAAAGGACGAGTTAGAGTGGCGCACCTTGTCGCGCCCCGGCGAAGTGCTGGAGACGGTTCCAGGCGTTATCGTTACCCAGCACAGCGGTGCCGGTAAAGCGAATCAGTTCTTTCTGCGCGGCTTTAATCTTGATCACGGAACGGACTTTGCCACATCGGTCAACGGCGTTCCGGTAAATCTGCCCACCCATGGGCATGGCCAGGGCTATACTGATTTGAATTTCATGATCCCTGAACTGATCGAGCGTGTGGATTTCCGAAAAGGGCCTTACTATGCAGACCTTGGCGATTTCTCCTCCGCAGGCGCCGCAGATATCCAATATGTTAGTTTTCTTCCGCAAAGTATAGCACAGGTGGAGGGCGGCAGCTTCGGATATGCGCGTGGACTGTATGCCTCGTCACATTTTGTCGGAAGTGGAAATATCCTGTATGCCGTTGAATTATTCCATAATGACGGACCCTGGACCGAGCCGGACGATTATAAAAGGCTAAATGGTGTATTGCGCTACACTCAGGGCACGCCAGAGTGGGGCTATAGTATAACATCCATGTCATATGCCGGGGAGTGGAACGCGACTGATCAAATTGCCCGGCGTGCCCTGGACGTAGTTCCCGGCTTCGACCGTTTCGATTCCCTGGGTTCAAACGACGGTGGTAACTCACAACGTCACAGTCTTTCCGCAGAGTGGCATCGTGCCGACACAGACTCTTCCACAAAGGTACTGCTCTATGGATTTTATTATGATCTTGATTTGTTTTCCAATTTCACCTATTTTCTTGACAGCCCCCAGGGTGATCAGTTTGAACAGGAAGACAAGCGGGGAGTCGGAGGGCTAAAGGCCAGTAATACGTGGTATGGCGATATCTTTGGCCGTGATATGGAAAATACCGTTGGCCTGCAAATACGCAGCGATTCGATTAAAAATGGCCTGTTCCAAACTGTCGATCGCCATCGCACAGATAAGATTGATTATGCCGGTGGAACGATTTCCGGCACAACACGTGAGGATGATGTGTGGGAAACGAGTCTTTCTCCTTATGTCGAGAATAAGGTTCAATGGGCGGACAAATTTCGTACGGTTTTTGGATTGAGGATGGATTATTACTATTTTGATGTGGATAGTGATTTGTCCGCCAACTCTGGCACACGGGATGATGCCATCGTTAGTCCAAAAGGGTCGCTGATCTTTGGTCCGTGGGCCAAAACAGAGTATTACCTGAGTGGTGGCTTCGGTTTCCACAGTAATTCTGGTCGCGGTGTGACACAACGTGTTGATCCAAAGACGGGGGACCCCGTGGAATCCGCAGATCCTTTGGTGCGTACAAAAGGGGCGGAAATCGGTGTACGCACAACCATTGTTAAGGGGTTGCAAAGCACGCTGGCGTTATGGTTGCTGGACATGGATTCGGAGCTGGTATTTTCCGGAGACGCTGGCAGCACCGAGGCCAGCGCTCCGACAAGACGTTATGGCATTGAGTGGACAAATTACTATACACCCACTGAATGGCTCTCCCTGGATGCCGATTTCTCGTTTTCACATGCCGAGTTTCGTGAAACTGTCGAGGGCGAAGGAGTGCAGGGTAGACACATCCCCGGCGCAGTTGACAGCGTTATATCAACAGGAATTGCATTCCATCAGCCGGGGGAGCGTGGTTTTTTCAGTGAACTGCGTTTGCGGTATTTCGGTCCCCGTCCTCTTACGGAAGACAATAGCATCCGTTCCGAATCCACCAGTCTGCTGAGTGCAAAGGTGGGTTACAATTTCAACAAAAATTGGACACTCAGTATCGAAGGCTTCAATCTCCTCGACAACAGGGATCATGAAATTGACTATTATTATCCATCGCGTCTGAAAGAAGAGGACGCCCCGCAGAATGACATTCACTTTAAATCAGTTGAACCCATTGCGGTACGTGCCGCGCTGACCTTCCGATTCTAATTTTTAAAAGGAGTAAAAAATGCTTCATCTGTTCTTAAGAGGAGGACCTGTCATGTGGCCTATCCTCGTTGCGTCTTTGGCAGCCCTGACTGTAATCATAGAGCGAATTGCCTTTCTTATTCATGAAAAAAGATCAAGGCATCCGGAAACGATAGGAAAGATATTTTCTGCCGTTGAGAAAGGAAAAATTGAAGAGGCGATACAAGCAGGAGAAGGATGCAATGATTTTATCGCTGTCACCCTTGTTCACGGTCTTCGCCACCGCCAGGAAGCCTTCTCGGACGCCCTCTTTCAGGCTGCAAACAAGGAACTGAAGCGTTTTAACCGGGGGCTTCCTGTGCTTGACACCATCATTACCCTTGCGCCGCTCCTGGGTCTTTTTGGCACGGTAATTGGCATGATACAAGCCTTTGGCCTTCTGGGCGGCACGGAGCTTGAGGCACCTACCGTTATTACCGGAGGCATTGCCGAGGCCTTAATTGCCACTGCATACGGCCTTCTCACAGCCATTGTCGCACTTATTCCTTTTAATTATCTCAATGCACGCCTTGAAGACGCCCGGCATGAAATTGAGGATGCCACCACGCATCTCGAACTTTTGCTTTTAAAACAGGATAAAGACTTATGAAGATACCACTACCTGTAACCAGGCGGAAGGCAAGGATAGAGATCATTCCGCTTATTGATGTTATCTTTTTCCTTTTAGCAACCTTTGTAATGGTTTCTCTTTCCATGGTTAAGAATCAGGGCATCAGTGTGAATTTGCCCTCCGCCGCTACAGGTGCGCCTCAGGAGAGAGAAACAGCAGTAACCATCACCATCACAAAGTCAGGAGATATATACCTGAATCATGAAAAGCTGGCTCCAGGCATTTTACCTCAGCGTTTGAAACAATTAAAGACAGGGAATCCCGACACGAGGATTTTCATTAATGGAGACAAGGAAGCCTGTTTCGGTAATGCAATTCAAATACTTGACGAGGTAAGGTCATCCGGAATCACGAAAGTTGCTATTCAGACAAAGCAGGGAGAATCTTTAAAAAAATGATAACAGACAGAACCAGCTACTACCAGAACAAGCCATGCAGCCATAGCATGCTGAAAGGATTTATCCTTGCACTCTCCATTCATGGAATCTTGTTTTTTGCTGGTGGAAGGTATTTTGTTAAGCCTGCTCAGTACAGTGTTCAATCTGATACAGGAAGCATCGACGTTGATCTGATGACTGCCGCGTCGCAATCAGATACGGAGTCAGTTCAATCCATTCCGACTGCAATGGAAAAATCGCAGGAATTTATTAAGACTGTGCCGCAGGAAAAACAGGAAGCACCAGCGCAACCAAGTGTAACTTCAACGCAATCATTTACGACGGCAACAGAAAAGCAGGAGGAACCGGTTAAGACACTGCTAAAATCAGAGACAGATGCCGTTAGCCCTATTACGCCCACAATGGAAAAACAACAGGAACAGGAAACAGTTAAGATTACGTCTCAGGGAGAGCAGATGGCAGCACCTCAACCCGGAATGGATACGGTTAATACCCTTGTTTCACCGGGAGAAAAACAGAAAGAAGCCGTTAAAACTATGCCGCGTTCTTCTCAAGGAACGATCAGAACGAAAAGTAAACCAGGTTATTTTCAGAATCAACCCCCTGAATATCCTCACCTTGCAAAACAAATGCGTCAGGAAGGACTCGTGATACTCAGGGTGGAGGTAGATGAAAAGGGTATGCCGGTTCAGGTTAAAATTGAACAGAGTAGTGGCTATCAATTGCTTGACCAGGCGGCTTTAAAGGCAGTGAGGAATTGGAGATTTCAACCCGAACGGAGGGGAGACTCACCTGTTAAATCCGTGGTGGCAATCCCTGTCAGATTCCGCCTGGAAGAATAAGATCGAAATCTAGCTAATTATCTTTAATTATAAGGAGGATATATTATGTAAATGGGTGGCACGGATAAACTTTGTTTATCCGTGTCTCGCGTAATGTTCTCAGGGTTATCATAGTTCAAATATCCAGGGAATCCCGTAAAAACGGGAGCTGCCCCGCAACTGTAACCGGCGACGAACACTGCATTATGCCACGGGAAAACCGTTTCAACGGGCTAAACTGATGAAACGGCTTTCCGGGAAGGCGCAGAACGTAGGAAGACCCGGAAGCCAGGAAACCTGTTTGAACACCAATTTTATCAATTCTTATTTCCGAGGGGAAAAGAAAGGATACGCGTGAAAAATATATTTATCATGATAATGGTTCTCTCAATACTCAATTTTGATTGCTGGGCCGGTCCGGCGCAGAAGACTGATGAATCTGCTTCAGAATGGTATCCCCTGCAAGAAAGATTTATTATCCGCATTCCAGGCAGAGAGGAGATCCCCATGCCAATGGAGGAACCAACTCCTGAAGAAAAAGCAGAGTCAATAGAGGAAAATCAACCGCAACCTCTAAAAGAGGAAAACAGTCAGGATGAACCAAAGATTGAACCAACACCAACACCAACGCCAACACCAACGCCTGAAGAAAACAGACCAGTACCTCAGGATGAAATGCCATTGCCAGAAACACCCAAAAATGATCCACCGCTGGATGTACAAGAGGATGAAAAGGTAATGGTGATTACACCAACAAGGACGAAACAATTATTAAAGGATGTCGGTAGCTCGGTGTCTATTATTACAGAAAAAGATATTGAGAACAGCAAATCACCGCTACTCCTTGACGTACTGCGTCAGACACCCGGACTTGAGGTTACAAGGACTGGACCTATGGGAGGGGTGACAAGTTTGTTCTTAAGGGGCGCCTCTTCTGCCCAAACGCTCGTCTTTGTTGACGGTGTCAGGATGAACAGTCCCACAGCCGGAGGATTTGACTTTGCAAATCTTACTACTGATAACATTGAAAGGGTTGAGATACTGCGCGGCCCGCAAAGCACGCTGTATGGTTCCGCTGCAATGGGTGGTGTTGTCAATATTATTACGAAAAAAGGGGCGGGAGATACTAAAGTTACCCTGGGAACAGAATACGGGATGCGCGATACCTATAGAGAGTCGATTAACGTCTCAGGTGGGAAAGAAAAATTCGACTACTCTATAGGCGCTTCTTATCTGAAAACCCATGGAATATCACAAGCCAGCAGCGGAAGTGAAAAGGATGGCTATGAAAATTTTACCGGCTCTGCACGACTCGGTTGGAATTTCCTGAATAACGGAAGGATCGATACAACCATACGGGGCTCTCACTCTGATTATGAATTAGATGGATTTTCTTTCGCCGCTGGTTTAATTGATGACCCCGATCGGCATCAGACAACAGATGAAATTCTTTTCTCGACGAAGGTTAGCAAAACTTTTTTTGATCTATGGACACCATCATTTCTCATCTCGGTTAACGATACAGACCTTAAAGGTTTTGACCCTACAGACGAATCAGGTGAATTTTACATCCCTACACGACTATGGCGGCTGGAGCATCAATCCGATTTTTCCCTCTTTGAAATTGATACGGTAACTGTTGGGTATGAATATGAAATCAAAGAAGGAGAAAATGCTGGTTTATTCGATCGGGAGACCTTTTGGAACAACGCGGTATTCGCGGAGAATCAAATAAAACTCTTTGATTCATTGACCTGGACGATTGGAATTCGCCGCGACGATTACAGCACATTTGGGAATCATGTCACCTACAGGACAACAGCATCTTATAACATCGAAGAGATTGGCACACGATTCCACAGTTCCTGGGGAACGGGTTTCAGGGCACCCAGCATAAACGAGCTTTTTTATCCCTACTATGGCAATCCTGACCTTAAACCGGAAGAAAGCAAGGGGTGGGATTTCGGGGTCGGGAAAGAACTCCTAAAGGGCAAACTGACCATGGACATTACATATTTTAAAAATGATTTTGATAATCTGATTACTCCAGCGATACAACCTGATGGCAGTTATATAGCGGAAAACGTAGCTAAGGCAGTGTCGGAGGGAATTGAAGCTGTCCTGACCTATAAACCATTCACTAAGCTTTCCCTAACGGGAACGTATACTTACACGGATACGAAGGACAAGGACAAGGATCGACAATTACCACGCAGGCCCAGGAATAGAGCAACTCTTGGGATTGACGCCCAACCTCTTGCAAAATTGAATCTGAATATAACAGGAGTAATGGACAGGGACAGAATAGATAGCGATGGTAAGGAGATGGATAACTATTGGACAGTCAACCTGGCGACCCGATATGACATCACTCAATCAATGACCGCTTATGTCAGATTCGAAAACCTTTTTGATTACCACTATGAGGAAGTGCCTGACTATAGTTCCCTCGGTTTTATGGCATACGGAGGACTGGAATTCAAGTTCTAAAAATTCAAGGTTGTAGGATACAAGCGGGGGACAGTCACTGGCACAATCGTAGACGATTCAATCTGCTCCGTATGCGTTAATTATGTAATATGCCCGCATTCTCAAGATGAAGTTTGAAGACAAGGTGAACCACTACGTCAAGGAGAAATGTGACAAGAACTATTTATTTCAAAAATTTTGTGAGATAAGGAGGAGTAGCAACATGAAGCACTTAAAGAAAGTATTGGGAATAGTTATCTTTTTTGTGATTTTGCCCACTGCATACAGCGCCAGCCGGGATGTTACCATTGAAATCAATTACGGAGGGATGCAACAGAATCGTGAAGTGAAAGTAGCCTGGAAACAGGGAGTCACTGCTTTAGAGGCACTTCAATCTGTCGCAACAGTAGAGACCAGGAAAGTTGGTGAATTCCTATTAGTCGTATCCATTGATGGTGTTGAAGGAAAAAGAGGGGATATGGCCTGGTATTATGACCTCAATGGCAAACATGCAACATCTGTTGCCAATAAATATATTCTCCATGAAGGAGACCATATGAAATGGGAATACACTAAGGATGTTTGTACTCCTAAAGTAACTGAAGAACCTTGTAAATAGGAGTAAACAATGAAAAGATATTTTGTTCTGTCTGTATTAATTTTATTAGCAGTCCATCAGCCTTTTTCCTTTGCTGAGGAGCCAAAACCAATAAAATACAGCTTCATCGTGGGACCATACCTTACCCCTACTGTTGTTAAAGCAATTAAAAATATCTGGGCTCAGTATCCCTTTCTCAGAGGACGCATAGATTTTGAGCTCGTGAGTAAGACTGACCTGGATATGAACTTTGATCCTCACGAGATTGAGGATTCTGATATTGTTGTTATCGATATCATGGGTATAAGAATCTCTACTTCAACACAAGCAGGCTTCGACCGGGAGGCGATTAAAAAGGCCATAGCAAATGGTGCACGCATTCTTCCTGTAAGCCAATCAGGAGGATTGGACAAGGAATATCTCGAACTGGGTCTTACCTATGACGAAGAGTTTCGTTCTTATTTTGAGTACGATGGTGTTGAAAATTTTCAAAATATGGTATTATTCTCTTTGTCCAAATATCAGAAGATCCCTGAAATAAAAGTGGAGTTGCCAAAAAAACGTTTTAAAAATGGCTATTTTCACCGCCATAATTTGCAAGGTATGTTTTTTGAATCATTTGAAGAATATAAGCGCTGGTACGAAGAAGCGGGTTATCTTAAAAAAGATGCGGAATGGGTGGCTGTATTAACGTATTCAGCATTTTGTGAGCGGGATCAAAACGAAGCTGAAGATGAGTTGGTTCATCTCCTTGAAGAAAAGGGTTTTAATGCCTTTATTGCCTTTGGCTATCCCGAAGCTGCGGTTGTTGAGAAGCTCATGTCCGATATGAAAGGAGGCGCTAAAGTTTCAGGCATTCTATCCTTTTTGTTTCGTTTTTCCGACTTTAAGGCCACAGAAGTGTTGGGGAGATGTGGGGTACCAATAATCAATCTCATTACCCTTTATGGAAAAGATGGAAAGGAATGGGAAAGCGACCCGGAAGGCCTAAGCTCCCTGGAAGTTAGCTGGCAATTGGCTATTCCGGAAATTGCCGGCCTTATCCAACCAACTGTTGCCGCCTATCGGATTCGCGAAAGGGATGATGAAACTGGTTTTTTTGTTGAAAACCGGAGGCCTATACACGAACGTATCAATCGCGCCGTCAATCGCATGAAAACCTGGATTAGTTTACAGAAGAAAAATAATAAGGACAAAAAGGTGGCCATTCTTTATTGGAATTATCCTCCGGGGAAACAACATATTGGCGCCAGCTATCTGAATGCCTTTGCCAGTATTGATAACATCCTGAAGAAAATGGACGATGAGGGTTATGATGTCGGCAGTGAATCAATTGATGCGGAAACACTCCTTGAAAATGCCCTGAAATATGGAAGAAATATTGGAAGTTGGGCTCCGGGTGAACTTAATGACATGGTAAAGAACAAAAAATGTGTCTTACTTCCACTGGAGACGTATCAAAAATGGTGCAGAAACCTCCCTGCAAACTTTATAAAAAACATTAATAAGGATTGGGGGCCTGTTGAAGAATCAGATGTTATGATATGGACTGATCCCTCACAGAAGAAAAAATATATGGTTATCCCTGCGCTAAAACAGGGAAACGCTGTCATCCTTCCCCAACCCGTCAGGGGCTGGCTTCAGAACACGGAGGCCATGTATCATAGCAAGGATTTGTCGATACATCATCAGTATTTAGGCGCCTATTTGTGGCTGAAATATGGCTTTGATGCGGATGCCGTTATTCATTTAGGAACGCACGGTACCCACGAATGGCTGCCGGGCAAAAGCGGAGGCCTCTCTGGCGATGATACACCAGAGGCATTAATTCAGGATTTACCGGTAATTTATCCTTTTATTGTAGATGATGTTGGTGAAGGGCTTGTGGCAAAACGGAGGGGCTCTGCAGTTGTCATAGACCATATGATACCTCCTCTGAAAAAAGGCGGGCTCTATCATGAATATGCTGAGCTGGAAGAACTGATCAGTGATCATAACCTGGCACTTGGGCAGGGCGCTGAGCACGCAAAACAATATATGGAAAATATTATGCAGAAAATAAAAAGCCTGGGACTTGATAAGGATATAGAGATCGACAAACCGGCTATGGATTCCGTCCAAACTGCTTCCACCGCATCCACTTCTTCTTTTTCTCAGGAAGGAGAAACAGGAGAGGCATCAAAGTCTTCGGGAAGCAGGAAGTTTTCACAGGAGGAGGCAGTAATAAGCAAGGATGGCAGTACGTGTAATTTGCCGGGATACGAACACGAAGTTATTCATAAAATAGAAGGATACCTGCGGGAGTTAAAACAGCTTAATATGCCCTATGGGCTTCATACATTTGGCACTGCTCCTGATGCGTCACTTCGTTTATCAACTATTCAGGCGATTCAAGAAGTTGCAAAAGACATCTCTGCCGATGAATTGGACAAAAATATCCGGGAAGGTGCAAAGAGGGAATTATCCAATCTGATCAAGGCTATGAACGGGCAATATATATCAACAGGAACCGGAAATGATCCCGTGAGAAATCCCGATTCTTTGCCGACAGGAAAAAATTTTTATGCCTTCAACCCTGATAAAATCCCCAAAAAAGAGGCATGGCAGGTGGGTGTTAAATTAACAAAGGAACTCCTCGATGATTATCGAAAAGACAATAATGGTAAATATCCCGAAAAATTATCTTTTGTGATATGGGGCACTGAGACTATTCGCCATGAGGGCGTACTGGAATCTCAGGTACTCTACTTGCTGGGGGTAGAACCTGTCTGGAATGAATGGGGAAGGATAACAGGAATAAAAATTATACCACAAGAGGAACTAGGACGACCGCGAATCGACATCGTTGTGTCTTCAGCAGCGGAAGAGATGTTCGGGCAATTAACTCAATACATTGACCAGGCCGTCCAGATGGTAAAAAGCCTTGACGAAAAGGATAATTATGTCCGGCAGCATTTTAGGGAGATTGCCGACAAGCTGGTCCAACAGGGCTGGCCGCAGAAGAAGGCCGAACAATATGCAGCCATTCGAATCTTTGATGAAGCCCCGGGACGTTATGACCTGAATGTTGCTCGCATAGTGAGTGCAAGCGGAACCTGGGACAACGACTCCGTGGTGGCAGATGAATATTTAAAACGGATGAGCTATGGATATGGGAATGGTTTATGGGGAGAGCCTATGGAAGAAGTTTATAAAATGGTTCTGAGTGGCACCAAAATGGTCATTCACAGCCGATCTACAAATCTTTACGGAACTCTTGATAATGACGATTTTTTCATGTATGCGGGCGGTCTTACCGCAGCGGTCAGGGAATTAGATGGAAAATCACCTGAACTTGCCGTCACTAATATGATGAATCCAGCCAAACCTGAAATGACATCTATTGACAAGATGATAGGCATGGAATTACGGTCGCGCTATTTGAACCCACAATGGATTGAAGGGATGAAGAAGGAAGGTTTTGAAGGCGCTAACAAGATGGCCGAAATCGTAGAAAATATGTGGGGTTGGCAGGTTACCGTGCCGGAGACAATGGATGCCGCCCGATGGGAACAGATGTTTGAAGTTTACGTGACTGACAAATACGGCATGGAATTGGAAGAATTTTTCAACGAAAAGAACCCATACGCCTATCAGGCCATTACCGCCCGAATGCTGGAGACCGTACGAAAAGGTTACTGGCAGCCTGCTGAAGAGATCTTGCAGACCCTGGCTAAAGAGTATGCGGAAACGGTGGCAGAGTACGGCGTCGCCTGCTGCGAACATACCTGCAATAACCCGGCGTTCCAGCAGTACACCATGGACATCCTGAACGCTCCCGGGCTTGTAAGCTCAGATACCTTGAGTAAGTACACCGAAGTATTGCAAGCCGCCACAGTCAAGTCTCTCAACGAACGGAAGACCGAAATGGATAAAGTTGTCCATGCCCAGGCAATCTCATTTGGCAAAGGAGAACGACAGACTGCCCCTGCCAGAGCGGATGAACAAAAGGCAGATGATAAAGATTTTGAAAAGACCGAAGTAGTCAAGGGATTGGAGATGGAAGAGATAAAAGCCAGCGAAAGCAAAGTAAACCTTCATCAATCAAACAAGTTACAGGTCGTTATTGCGGTCACCCTGGGGTGCATCGGTTTTTTCGTTTATGGATGGGCAAGGAAAAGATTTTAATAAAAGGATACCTCGTATGAACCTTCTTACACTATTACAAAACATACTTTCTGTTCTTTCATCAGCGATGCTTTATCCCGTTATGATTTTGCTGGTCGTAGCATTTGTCTGGATGATAATAACCATGGGAGGATTTGTTTCGGAGTTCTTTGAGAGAAAGAGACACACTCAGCAACACGATCCGAATGAAATGATAAAATCCTTTTCCCGTGACGACCTCATCAGATTTATTTCTCAGGAGATACAGAGTATCCCTTCTTGCTTTCGGGAATATTTCAAAGAACTGGCGCTAGAATTGAAAAAGGATAAAAGCGGCAGGGCAATTCGCATAGAGTATCTGTTGCAAAGCCGGGAACAAAAAATGGTTAAAAGCCTGGATACACTCCGACTCATGATCCGCGCAGGCCCCACCCTCGGTTTGATGGGAACGATAATCCCTATGGGCCCCGCCTTATCAGCGCTATCCCATGGTGATCTTGAAAAGCTGTCGAACAATATTATTATCGCTTTTACTACCACCGTTGTAGGATTATCGATTGGAATCGTCGCATATGGTCTTTCAACGGTAAAAAACAGATGGATCAATGACGACATAAAGAATCTCGAGTATTTTACGGAATGTATCATGCAAAGGGAGGAATAGTTCACCGCAGTGTAGCCGGCGATTGAAAATAAACCCGGCACTTGGGGAAGCTGAGCGGGTGGGAGGTTAAGGCTCTCAATTTCCTATCTCCCTGCTTTCTGGTTTTTTCTCAGTATTCCCTGCGGTGTGCGAATACAACATGAGATACCTTAAGA
Source organism: Candidatus Brocadia sp. (assembly GCA_013360945.1). Classification (GTDB taxonomy): domain Bacteria; phylum Planctomycetota; class Brocadiia; order Brocadiales; family Brocadiaceae; genus Brocadia. The sequence continues at coordinate 2,097 of JABWAQ010000044.1, read as the reverse complement.
GAAGACGCAGAGTCATGGGAAAGGAAATCGACCTTCATCAGGAAGACCCCATGTCAGGTGTTGCCAATCTTTTTGACGTGGGAGTAGTATTCATTGTAGGCCTTATCGGTGCCTTAATCAGCGCCTACAGCCTGCTTGATTTTCTTTCCCCAACGACAGAGATAACGATGGTCAGGCAGAAAGATAATGATCGGGTAGAGATTGTTACCAAGAAAGGAAAACAAATAAAAGTTGAAAAGGTTACTGATAAGAAATTACAAGGAGAAGGCACCCGGCTGGGCACAGCTTACCGGCTGAAAGATGGAAAGGTAATCTACGTGCCGGAAGGTGATACAGAGAAGTGATTCGTTTCTGAACGAAAACACTTTTTTCTGAAAACATTCGGATGCCCTTACCCTTGCGTAAGCTTTTCTTTCATCTGTCTCCAACCCCCGCCAAGCGCCTTATAAATATTTACACTGGCGTTAAATTGCTGCTGTTTGGTGCTTATTAATTCTAATTTCGATTGAAGGGCATTTTGTTGTGTTATTAATACCTCCAGATAATTTGCCCTGCCGGTTTTGAACAGTTCCGAGGATATTTCTATTGATTGAGTTAATGCAGTTACTTTTTTGGTGGTAAGGTTGTATGCCTGTTCCAAATTCTTAATATTATGCATTTCATTGTATACTTCTATATAACCATTGATGATTGTTTTCTGATATTGGTACAACGCCTCTATCTGTTTTGCCTGTGCAGTTTTAAATTGTGCCTGAATCGCATTCCGGTTAATTATCGGGGCGGCTAAACTGCCCATTGCTGTGTATGCAATGGATTCAGGTGATCTGAATAAAAACGAGGTGTTAAAAGCCTGAAACCCCATTGCCCCCGTAATGTTAAAGGAAGGATAAAATGCCTTTTTTGCTGATTTTACATCTGCTTTTGTTGCCATTAATTCAAACTCAGCTTGTTTTATATCAGGCCTGTTTTCCAACAAATCTGATGGAATGCCAACCTTTACCTGGATAGGAATTTCTTTTGTGAGGATTGATTTTTTTCGGATGATCGGTTGTGGAAATCTGCCTAATAAGTAATTTATCCTGTTTTCACTCACGGTAATTCTTTGGAGGATTTCCACTTCTAAAGCCCTAGAGTTCAATAATTGCGCTTCAAACTGCTGTACCGCCAGCTCATTTGCTGCAGCAGCTTGTTTTTGAATGGTAACCATGGAAAGCGCATTTTCCTGCAGCTTGATGGTTTCTCTGATAATTTCCAACTCGGTATCTAAACTTAACAATTCGTAATAGGTGATCGCTATTTCAGCAATTAAGTTGGTAAGTACGATGTTTTTCCCTTCGATGCTACTGAGATAACGGGCAAATGCAGCTTTCTTCTTATTACGAAGCTTGCCCCAGATATCCACTTCCCACGTTGTCTGCAAACCGATAAAATAATCGGGAAGGTCATCAGGCACTATTTGACCCGGAGTAATCTCCGTTGCTCTGTTTCCGGCTCCATCCATCGTATAACGCCCGAATCTTCTTTGTGCAACAGAACCACCACCGGAAATTTCCGGCAGCAAAGCGCCTTTACGCAACTTCAGATCTGCCCGTGCAATTTCGATTTTTTGCAAGGTCATTAACACATCCAGGTTATTTTTTAGGGCGATCTCAATCAAGTCGATTAATGTCGTATCGGAAAAAAACTGTCGCCAGTCAATCATTGCCGAATTTGTTGAATCTTTCGTACTTGCAAATGATTCGGGTATTGGTTTTGTGTGGCTATCTTCAATACTCTTTGTTGTTTGACAACCTGCTATAAGTAAGCACGCAACCACACATCTAAAAACCACAGTATTTTTAAATTTTTCCATTGATTTATCCAGGGATTAAAGACAGGTCTTTTACGTTGAGAGAGGCGCTTTTTTTCATGTGTGCAAATTCATGTTTATCGTTTTTTAAGGAATGAAAAATTCGGTTTGTTATACCACCGTTAACTATGATGTAAATCACTGAATAAATCAGCATTGTCCGGTTAGGAAATTGCGTAATATACAGGCATCAAGAAAAACGAGAAAAAATAGTGTCTTGAGGAGATATTTTACTTGACAAATCAGCA
>JABWAQ010000139.1 GCA_013360945.1 Candidatus Brocadia sp. | reverse complement strand
TTCATGAAACTATTATACAAGAACCATTTTGAAAAAGCCAGTTTATTCCTTTTCTTTTTTACGTGTCAGTACTTGCGCTTATACTTGACGTAGCCCTGACCGCATTGCCTTGACCCCGATATTGAGGTGCTACAAAATTGTCAAACCCATATATTTCGTCTTCTTTCAGGCTAAGCTCGAAACGATGAACGTTGGGGTGTGTCATCACTGGATCAATTTTATTATCCACCCACCACCAATGACCAATCATTTCATCATGAAAAAAAGCCAGAAATCCTTTATAATTATTTTTAAAGTAGCAGTCCGATGCCAGAATATTATTCATATCACGGTTTTTTTCATTAAATTGCCTTATAACACAGGAATGATGGCTTGTTACGGATTGCAATTGAAGTTTATTTTCATTAAAAAGCTTGATTCTCTCGTCCAAATTTTTCACAAGCAAAAGTCCATCTTGTTTCAAGTATATTTTTGATATCATAAAGCGCAAGAGTTTCTCAAGCACCTTCCTGAAACCCAGTTGTTTATAAAGTGCAATTAATTTCTGGAAATTTTTATTCATGGATTCCCTTTTTTCAAAGTTTACCATTTTCTGAAAACGTTCTATTTTCGTTCCGGCTTTGTTTTCGCATTCATAATCAATTCATACTATTACCTATAATCGGCACTGTCTAAAAATACTTGAGATCCCTCATTACACAAATAAAACTCCCGTGAGATGAGTATGCTATTGGTAAAATTGAGGAGTTTTTTTTAAATTCCTGCCGGAAAACAAACATAATTAATGTTTGACATTAATTATTGACATGGTTATACTCATCAACTGGCACTTAAATCTTTTAGATAACATGAGTTATAGATTAAATAATCTTTTTCATTCAATAAGGAGTAGACATGTTTTGCCTGTTAAATATTTTTGAAAACCTCGACAACTCCGTTGGAAAACTTCTCATTGCCGCTGTCTTAGGTGGGATTATTGGATGGGAAAGGGAACGTCGGGGCCGACCCGCAGGGTTGCGGACACACATTCTGGTGTGTGTTGGTGTAACCCTGATGATGATCGTATCTGAGCATATCTTTGAAAGGTATAAAACTTTTTACGCCGATTCCATCATACGTGTCGATCCGGCAAGGATTGCAGCCCAGGTGGTAACGGGTATCGGCTTCCTTGGTGCAGGTACGATTCTGAGGTTTAAAACGACGATAAGGGGTTTGACGACCGCAGCATCCTTATGGGTTGTTGCAGGTATTGGTTTGGCGGTAGGAAGCAGTTGCTATGTACCGGCATTATTTACAACTCTTTTAGCACTTTTTGTATTATTATTATTGCCTCTTTTTGGGCGAAATATTAAGAGTGATAGGTACAGTACACTGAAGGTGTGTATCTCTGGCTTAATACCCAACTTCACTTCCATTACAGGAATATTAAAAAGGAACTCAATGGAAATCCAGCACTACGAGTTTGAACGGGATTTCGTGAAGAATGAAATCCGGTACAATATCAATGTCAGGTATAGAGATGAGGCTTCGGTCTCAAAAGTTTGCGATGAGGTTATACGTTCAATCAAAGAGGTCATTAAGCTTGGATGGGGATAATGGTTTTTTTGATTATCTAAATATCGACCAAATAAACATTTGACAATATATAGCCTATTTGATATATTCCCCCCTAACCTCTAACCTGAACGAGCCGGAAGTGTTAAATGAAATTTGCAAAATTAATTTTCTTTTTTCACTGATTATTGCTGAAAAATGTCGAAATTATTTTTGGAAGATACTAATTAAATAAGTCCGCTATAGACAACTTCATTTATCGATATCGATAACAGTTTTTCATGGGAGACTTGATGATGACAAAGAATCTAGTATCGCCATTCAGGGGACTAACATTAATGGCAGTATTAGTTTCTGGGGGTATATGCGGATGTTCTAAGATTGATATGCCTGATGAGGTTATAACCGCATATCAAAAGGCCATTCGCATTAATCCGGGTTTGGCAGAAGCTCACTATGACCTGGGAATGGCATACAATAATCGAACAATGGCAGACAATGCTATTGTGGAATTAAAAAAGGCTGTAGAAATTGATCCAGACTTTAAAGATGCTTTTTTTCAACTGGGACTACTTTACCTTGAAAAAGGTCTTTGGGAAGATGCTGTAGCCGCCCTTAAGTCCGTGGTAAGATTGGACCCTAACAATGAATTAGCACATAGCGCGCTGGGCGACGCTTATAAATCCAGAAAGTTGTTCAGCGACGCCATTCATGAGTACTCAAGGGTGTTAGAGATCAGTCCAAAAGATGCCGTATCTCAGCACAACTTAGGAGTGGTTTACACCGGGGAAAATAAACCGGACGAGGCCATTCAGGCATTTCGGAAGGCTATCGAGATCAATCCAAATTACACGGATGCCCATTTTGGTTTAGGCCAGATATATTTAGACAAGAAATTGCTGGATGAGGCGCTGACTGAATTCAAAAAAGTCACCGACATTAATCCACATCACGCCCTGGCTTACTACCATCTTGGTTTAGTTTACTACGCTCAAGGCGACAATGTGAGAGCTGCGGAAGCTTATAGAAAATCGATAGAAATTGATCCAAAAAATCCCACGGTGCGTTATAACCTTGGGGTCGTTTATTCGGATGAGAGATTGTTTAACGATGCCATTAAAGAATTTAGCGCTGTTGTGAAGCTTGATCCAAGCGATGCAGCAGCATATTATCGGCTTGGTAAGGCTTATGCTGATAAACGGGTGCTTGCTAATGCCATAGCCACCGTTCGTAAGGCTGCGGCAGCCCATTACAATATACAAAATCCTTATTCAGACAAGAGGTCCCTTGATGAAGCAATTACCTCATTACAAAAGGCCATTGAGGTGAATCCCTACAATCCGTCTGTATACTTTGACCTTGGAAATGCATATTCACAAACTAGAATTTTAGATGAGGCCGCAGCTGCGCTTGAAGAAACGGTTAGGATCGATCCAAATTTTGCAAAAGCGCATTACGGTTTGAGCATTATTTATGATCGAAAAGGAATGAAAGAAGAGGCGCAGCGAGAGTTTTTAGAATACAAGAGATTAACCAGTGAATGCAGGAAATAAATTTTATTGAGACGCATCTCCTGAAGGTTTTTATTTTCTGTATAAGAAAAATATTCAAGAAGATCAAAGAAAAGAGGGTTAATGCCCTCTTTTTTTGTTTCAAGATTTGGAGAGTTGTCATACACCATGCGGGATAAGATATATGCATATCTGAAATCTCAGAAAAGAGGCGCTACCAGCCACGAGCTTGTAGAACAAGTCCTGAAGATCAAAGGCGCCTCCCCCGGGATCAGCGAAACACTGATAAAGACTGCTATTGACGGGGATCGCAGGTTTGCGACAGATGGACATCACCTCTGGAAGATTATTGAAAGAGGGGGCACTCCTCTTTCAGAGGCAGAGCTTGTTCTTCTCAGCATTTTGACAATAGACACCGTTGAAATGGCACAAACTCTTGTGGAGATTAGTGCACAAAAACTCAGAGGTGACAAGATCATAGATCGTCTTCATATCTTTGTAAATCCTGGCTCTTCGGCCGTATCGACCATGCGCTTACCTGCCGATTTAGCACAAGAAATGAAAGGAGGGATTCCTTTAGAAAAGGCTGTGTGTTCCCTCTTTGATTTCCTCGGAGAGGCCGTTGTGGTCGGATACGATATCCAGTCCACCAGAGATCAGATCAACAAGATTTTGCACACATTAAACAAGACCATTGAAAATTCAACCTTATGTCTGAAATATTTGGCAAAGAAACTTATTTCAAATCTTCAACCAAAATCGTTGGATGATGTAGCCGTCTTTTTTAAATTACCCATAATGGACACTCAACGTACAGAAGAGGAAATTAGCACAATTGCCAATATTTTTTCCCTGTGTAAGGAACTATTAAAGACGAAAGGTTTCAGCACGTTAGAGGAAGTCTTAGAGTTCCAATACCCCGACATTGAATATATTGATTTTAGTAAATATACCTTTGATAAGAGTTTTCTATGGGCCATCCCTCAGAAGCCCGGCGTCTATAAGATGAAGGATAAACACGGTGAGATAATTTACGTGGGCAAGGCAAAGAATCTGAGGACACGGGTAAGTTCTTATTTCTGGAATACGCCAGACCGGTTGCAAAAAACAACTGATTTGTTAAATAATATTTATACCATTGAATATGAAATAGTCGGTTCAGAACTTTCAGCAATGCTCCTGGAATATAGATTGATAAAACAGTATCAACCAAAACTAAATCAACAGTTCGAAGTGCATGAAAGGGCAGCAAGGTACGGAAAACTGAAAAACTTCATAGCAATACTCCCCTCTCCGGCAAAGGAAAGCCTGGAGTTGTTCTTCGTAAAAGTGGGATTGCCATTAGAACGATATGAGATTTTAAAAGGTGCCGTAAACTTCTCCGGGGTCGAAGAAATCCTGGACAAAATGTATTATGGAACCACGGAAGCAACCAGCCGTTCTTTCCTATGCACAAAGGGTAATGGGAATTCCCCGCAATCTCAATTCGATAAAGGGAGACCAAAGGGGAATAATGCTCCATCAGGTGACGATGTCCTGAGACAAAATATTCTTACCGGTGTTGAAACCGGAGAAATGGACATTGTATTGAGTTGGTTAGAAACAAATAGAGACCAGGTAAATTATATCAACATCGATAGCATTAGCACCAAAGAGACCTGCCTGAAACTGGTGAAGGATTATATTCGGGATGAAGAAACGCCTCAGAAGAAGCATTTCCGGTTGAAATGATAATTTTATTGTGCAGGAATTTTCATTTTAATTACACGGATCATTTGGTGGCACGGACAAACGAAGTTTGTCCGTGTTTAACTTGGAAAATCAAAAAAGCATTGCCTTCAAAGATCATTATATGAGCGATAACCAACCTATTCACGAAGGGCAAATTCTTTCTGGCGCGCTGTTTAACGAACCCATGCGCGTGGAAACTGTGAGGGCTAGCAGTACCGATATCTGGACTGTCGGATTAGTAGGAATCCAATCAGAACAATTTCGCAAAGTTACGCTAAACCGTCAGGATATCAAAGCCCTTACCATCCTTGACTCGAAATTCAATTACAAAGGAGACGGGAACCTCTTGCGTCTTGGTCTTCAGGCTTATTCTCTTGGGATTGCGTACGAATTCGATCCCTATTTTGGGCTTTCCATCTCCCGGGTCGATCCCCTTCCCCATCAGCTTGAAGCAATCTACGATTACTTGCTGAAACTTGCCCGTGTTCGCTTCCTCCTTGAATTTTGCTCTCGTTCTCTTGCCCATCTGGCTACTGGAGAAGTTTAAGAGCGACAGTACTTGTTTGATTCGCATGCCCCAGCACTGCAATACCAGCTTGCATGAGAATGTTATTCTTGGTCATCTCGGACACTTCCGAAGCGATGTCTGTATCTCGGATACGACTATTTGCTGCCGCCAAGTTTTCGGACGTGATTTCGAGATTATTGATCGTTGAGGTTAGGCGGTTTTGGATCGCTCCTAAATCCGCTCTAATACTGTTCACTCTAATGAGTGAATCGTCGATCACTGCCAAGCAAAGTTGAGCACCCTGTTTGGTCGCTACGGATTCGCCGCCAAGTTTAAGCGCGTCCAAAGACGCATCGGCCCGCTCACCGTTATAGACGACACGGTCTAGGATAGGGTTGTTATGAATTCCCACTTGGATTTCAAATACACCTGCTCTTCCATTTAAGAGTGGAGTACCGTTAAATTGTGTGACGTTTGCGATTCGGTCGATTTCTTGTTTGAGAGACTGAAATTCGCGGTCCGCGAATTGTCTTTCTGTGTCGCCGATCGTGTCTGAAGCGCCTTGGATCGCAAGTTCTCGGAGTCTGACCAAGATATTCGCGATTTCGTTTAATCCGCCTTCTGAGACTTGGATCAGTGAAATCCCATCTGAGCCATTTCGTTTGGCTTGAGAGTAACCGCGAATCTGTGCTCTCAGGTTTTCTGAGATCGCGAGTCCAGCGGCGTCGTCGCCCGCGTGATTGATGCGACTTCCACTTGCGAGTCGCTCCAAGCTTTTATCTAAACCAGCTCGTGTGCCTGCAAGTTGGCGTTGTGCATTGAGCGCGGTCGTATTGGTTGCAATACGTAATCCCATATTAGCCTCCGTTCATACTGCGATCCTCCATAACAGCACACCCTTATCCCTAAAGGTGCCCAGCATCCATGCCGCTGTTTTTTACTACTGACGCATTACACTTCGAGCCCATCTCGAGCGTGTTTTGCGCCAAATTTTTTCCAAACTCATGAGACCATTCTCACAAGTCCAGTATCTTCATTCTTGCAAGTGGCCTATAATCTGTTCCATTACAGACAGTCCACAGCAAAACCCAATTCCCCAAGCTTGTTTAAGCTCCTGTAGAGTTGTTTTGGGCCCGCCTCGTTTTGATCCTTCATCCATTGGTCAAGACGAGACGGAACCCTAAACAGTCATCCAGGAAACAGACGCGACAACGCGCCTATTTATTTTGGGGTCTAAACTTTTTCATATCTCCAGAGTTCTCCTTTGTTTTACTCTTTTTTTATGCGGCACAAACCTTTGCCAACTCTGGTTTTTTTTGAGTCGACAAGTTTTTGTTAACCACCCTATAAATAACTTCATAAAAAATCTTCCTTCATCAACAAACCACTTTATACATAATATTGGTCGAAGCCAAAGTGTGA
>JABWAQ010000138.1 GCA_013360945.1 Candidatus Brocadia sp. | reverse complement strand
AAAAAATTATACCGTATCATCAGAAACGTTTAAATTGTTAAATCGACAATGAACACTTATGGGTTTTGTTTATCTTTTCCGACTTGTTCGGGTTAGGATAATATACTGGGGGTAAAAAATCAATTTAAATGTCACCAGAGGCTTACGATAGAAAAAAACAAAGCTTCCCACCCGAATATACTGAATGGGAAGCTTGTCTTATTCAGAATTTTTATACCGAAAAATTCTAACCGTGTAGTGTGGTTACGCCTTAATGTCTATCTTGGCCTTCTGTCTGAGCTGTGCTATGAGATCCTGTGCTTTCTCGCTCAGCATGTCCTGTTTGACATTCTGCTTTATATCATCGAACTTAACATCCGTGCCTTTCTTTATCTCGGTAACTTTTATGATATGGTATCCGAATGGTGTTTTTACGGGATCACTTACCTGTCCTGTCTTTAACGCAAATGCAGCGGCAGCAAACGGCTCAACCATCTGTCCCTTTCTCTTAAAGAATCCTAAGTCTCCTCCTTTGCTTTTAGAGGGGCAATCAGAGTATTGCGCTGCAACTTCAGCAAAATCCTTTCCGGCGTCAACCTCTGCCTTTGCTTTCTTGATTTTTTCCATAGCCTGGGTCAATTCCGCTTCAGTCTTCATCGTTCGCGTATCAACAAGAATATGACTGGCCTTTACCTCTGTATCATCGTAGACAGGCTTGTTTTGCTCGAAATATGCCTTTATCTTCGAGTCGTCAAGGTCTTTGCCCAGATATTTTTCCAAGGATAGGGATATGGTGATGTCTTTTTTCAAATCGTCAATAGTACCGCCATGAGATTCTAAAACCTGTTCAAGGGTTTGGCCTGCCAAACTTGGATTAGATTTAATTTCTTCCCGCATCTTATTCAATTCAGCCTCTATATCAGCCTTACTCGGCTCGATCTTATTATCCCGAATAAATTGCATGATGAGTTTTTGGGTAATCAAACCGTCCAGTATCTGTTTTGTAACAGCAGGAATTTGTTCTTCTGGGACTTGACCTCCGAATCTGCTGAATATTTGATTGACATCCTTCTGGACGATATTTTCACCATTTACCGTTGCTAAAATCTTATTTGGGTCTTCTTGCTGTTTGCCAGGTGCGGCCGCTTTTGATTTTGGCTCAGTGGCTTCGGCTTTCACCTCGGACTTTGCCTCGTTCTTGGTCTCGGCCTTTGGTGCAGCCTTCTCTTTTTTTGCCGGAGCCGGGGGTTTTTTTGTATCCGTTTCCGCTGCGGAAGCGTTTAAATGAATGCACAATATGCCGCCCAAAACAACCCCTATCGGTTTGACAAATCCTCTCAACATTGACTTCTCCTATCCTAAAAAATTAAAAAATAATAAGCCATAATTCTAATATATAATATCCAGCAATGTCAAATTACTTCTTTTTTTCTTCCGTGGTGAATATTTTCCTTCATTTTTGTTATTTCTTCCAGATGTTTCATTCCTATGGATTTTGCGATATGAAATAACGAATCTAAGCCTTTTCTTGCGGGTAGCGGGAAGAAGTAAAGGTAAATAAAGAACATTACTGTTATTGCCAGAAAAATAGCTACATAATCAAATATCATTTTTAAACTGGCGCTTGACAATAATTCACGATGAAAATAAATGACAATTGGTCCGCCTATCGCAAAAAATACCAGGGTAATTATGGTACGTAAGAAGGTAAAAGCTATGCGAATAGATTTGCGATGTTAAGAGGATTTATTAAGGTAGGTAATTATATCGATAACCCCCCGTCTGATCATCATTACGGCTATAGCTGCAAGTAGCAGAGAGGCAACCTTGGCAAATGCCTTTGATCCGCCATCGCCCATAAGCCGGTAAATGAAATTTGACTTCAGAAATACCACCCACACGATGAGGAGATTTATTATCAACGCGGTTACGGTAGGGATGTAACCATAAGCATCTACCGTAATAATGATTGTTGTTAAAACAGCAGGGCCTACCATGAGTGGGATGCCTAATGGAACAATCCCTATCGTTGGTGTTATTGCCCTCTTTCCTTTTTCTGCAAAGAGCAAATCATTGATGGCAAACACCAGCAACAGGAGTCCCCCGGCCATTTTGAAATCATATATTTCAATCCCCATCACGGAAAAAACAAACTTTCCGAGGGCCAGAAAGCCGACGCTGACAGAAAGGGCGGTAACTACCGACTGGTTTATAATTTTTGTTTTTTGCGCTTTTTCCATCCCCTCCACCAATGAAATAAAAATGGGTAATACTCCCACCACGTCAATTGCTATAAAAAGCGGGATAAAGGAGAGAAGAAAATTATACCAGTGTTCGATGTGAAGAATGTGCAGTTCTTTCATGATTCGCAGACTATAACATTTCGGCAATCTTGTGTTTGTTTATTTTATTATAAAGACTGGCGCGGGAAATCTGGAGTATTTTAGCAGTTTTCTCCTTGTCTGCACCCGTAGATTCAAGGGTATTAATAATAATCTGGCGTTCGACCTGATCCATTAATACCTGGAGTGGTTTTCCAGACAGATCTTGCAGAGACCCCGTCTTTTCCTGATACAAAGGAATATCCACAGGCTCAACGATCTTTCCCTTACAGAGAATTACCGCACGTTCAATAACGTTTTCCAGTTCCCTGATATTTCCCGGCCACGTATATGACATGAGTTTGTTTAATGTCTCACGGGAAACCCCTTCTACATTTTTCCGGTTCTTCTTGTTATGAATGGAAAGGAAATGTGAGACAAGCATGGGGATATCGTCTATTCGCTCTCTCAGAGGCGGTAGAAGAATGCGGATAACATTGAGTCGATAAAAAAGATCCCTGCGGAATAATCCTTTTTCAACATGCTCTTCGAGGTTCGCATTGGTTGCCGCAATGATGCGTACATCCACTTTTATAGGTTCGTCGCTCCCCACCGCTTCAAATTCACTGTCCTGCAGCACCCGGAGCAATTTGGCCTGAACTGCCAGGGAAATATTGCCAATTTCATCCAAAAAAATCGTACCGTGATCGGCCGTTCTAAAACGGCCGATTCTATCCCTTGTGGCGCCGGTAAATGACCCTTTTTCGTGACCAAAAAGTTCGCTTTCCAGCAATGTCTCTGCCAGGGCTGCGCAGTCCACTTTTATGAATGGATAGTCTTTACGGGCGCTGTTATAATGAATAGCCCGGGCCACTAATTCTTTGCCTGTGCCTGTTTCTCCCTGAATCAAGATATTGGCTTCCGTGTTAGATACGTTGGATATAATTTCAAATATTTTTTTGATCTTTGGACTCTCACCAATAATGTTGCCAAAGGTATATTTTTCGCTGAGTTCCGAACGCAACCGGTCTACCTCGCCTTCAAGGCGTTGCAGCTGCAATATCTTTTCGATAATAATGATAAGCTCATCACGTTTAAATGGTTTTGTAATATAGTCGGAGGCGCCTAGTTTCATAGCTTCTACGGCATTGGTAACCGTACCATAACTTGTCATTACCACTACGTCGATATTTGGATTTTGTTGTTTAACCTTTTTCAAAACCTCTATGCCATCAATATCAGGCATAACCAAATCGGTGAGGACAATGGTATAGATGCCATCCATGGATGCCTTTTCTATGGCTTCAGTGCCACTTGCGACAACATCTGAAGCGTACCCCTTGCTTTTCAGGAGTTCCTTGCACATCTCTCCCATTGCCGTATCATCATCAACAACTAATATCTTCTTCAAGACCCAAGTTCCTTAAATAAAATGCTGTTTATAGATAGGTAATGATATAACAAATTTAGTACCATGGCCGACACGGGTTTCTAAGGCTATTTTACCATTATGGGCTGAAATAATGTTTTTGCAAATCGACAACCCTAACCCTGTCCCTTTGCCAGGTTCTTTGGTTGTAAAGAATGGCGAAAAGATATGCTCCCGATTTTCATCGGGTAAGCCAATTCCATTGTCTTCAAAAGTAATTTCGAGGGAATTGGTTTCCCTGTTTACTTTGGTTTCAATGAATATGTCCCCACCCTGCGGTAAGGCATCAACCGCATTGTTGACGAGATTTAAAATTACCTGCTGTATTTGATTCCCATCGACTAATAAGGGAGGCGTCTGGTCATCAAAGGTTTTATGTAATGTTATTTTATGAATTATGAGCCGATGTTCAACGAGAGAGAGGATGTTATTGATCAAATGGTGGATATCACATAATTTTTGTTCACAATTTGATTTCCTTGAAAAATCCAATAGATTTCTGATGGTTTTTTGACACTTTGTTACCTGCTCTGAAATAGTTTTAATGCGTTCCAACAACGTTTCATTCTGAATATCTTCTGCCAGTAATTCGCAATAGCCGGAAATAGTGGCAAGGGGTGTATCTAACTCGTGAGCGATGCTCGAAGAAAGAAGCCCGATGGAAGCCATTTTTTCAGCCTGCATGAGTTGATCTTGTAAAGATTTGAGTTCTTCGTAGGCGCGCCGGAGTTCACGTATCCGCTTGCCCAATTCCAGCCGCTGCTGTTCCCGCTCTTCCTCAAGTAATTTTCTTTCAGTAATATCACGAAAAATTTCCACCGTATATTCTACGTTGCCTTCTTTATCGGTAATGGGGTATGCAAAATGTTCCATGAAGCGCTTTTTACCATCCGGTTCTATTTCCCATTTAATTATTTGCTGTGTTTTACCGGTCTCAAAGGCTTTCCACGTCACGCAGTTTTCACAGGGTGCGTTTTTCCCCCACAATTGCGCGTAACACTTATTTCCCAGGATCGTCCGCCAGTTTTTCCCAACCCTCTTACTTGCAGCCTCATTCACGAATATAATTTGAAAGTTCTTATCTACAATATTAATACAATCGTGAATACCATCCAGGGCTGTTTGTAGAAATCTTTCTGATACTTCCATTGCATCTCCTTACAAAGATAAGAACCATCTGTTTTAGACCGGTCTGAGGCAATTCGTGGAGAAAATTATTATAACATAAGTCCCAATATTATCATAATATATAAATTTTCCACAGTATTTTTTTACTTGCCAAAAATCCGTAAATCAGGTAGCATTCATTAATAATTTTAATCCTCATATACTCAAATCACATCTTGACGTTCCCGAATAAGGGAGAGCCTTATACATTCAATTATCATGCATTATGATAGAGAATAGTCTTTGGAAACGGATACTCTTCGGTTATCTTGCCATTGCATTGTTCATGTTGGCAATGAGTTTTTATTTGATTTTCCGGTTAAGTTATCTCAATAAAGTTACCGAATCGGTTATGAGGGCCGATATTCCTTTTATTGAGAATGGAGAAAAGCTCATGGACAGCCTTCTTGAACAGGTGAGAAACGAAAAAAAATACCTCATTACAAACGACAATGCCTTTTTGGATCTTTTTGATAAAAAGAAGCGGGAATTTCTGGATCGACTTAAATTTTTAGAAGAATCCGTGACTGACCGTGAAAAAGAAACGTTTGTCAATCAGATAAAGGAACTCCACAAGAAATATCTTTCCATGGTTTCCAAGGGAATTATACTCGTGGGGAATGAAGAGATTATCCCGCACGACACCCGTTATGAAGATGAAAAGAAAAAAACACTAGACCAGCTTACAGAATCCATTAACCGGCTAATCCTTGCCACCCAGACGGAATTAATTAAAAAGGTAGAACTGTTTCAGATAATTGGGTATAAATCTACAAAAATATCCCTCATCATAATACTCTTTGCCGTCCTATTTGGAGCGATCTTTGCCTATGTTTTTACCCGTAGTATATGCTTGCCTATAAAAATTCTCAAGGAAGCCACAGAGCGTATTGCACAGGGAGATTTGGACTATCGGATTGAAGTTACATCTCGTGACGAAATTGGCGCCCTTGGAACGGCCTTTAACCAAATGTGCAAGAAACTGAAAGAAATGGATCAGATGAAAACAGAGTTTGTTTCCAATATCTCCCACAACCTGAAAACCCCTTTAACGGCTATTCGTGAGGCCAACGATCTCCTGCTGGAAAAAATTGCTGGTCCAATAAACAAGTCGCAAATGAAACTCCTTGCGATTACAAAAGAAGAAACTCTTCGGCTTACGATGCTGATTAACGACCTGCTGGATATCTCACGGATTGAAGCCGGATTAATGCGGTACAATTTCCAGTATTCGAACATCCAGGATATTATTCGAAAGAGTGCGGATGAGATACGTTTTTTAGCAGAAAGTAAAAATATCCATCTCCGGTGGGTGAAAGCGGACTTTATGCCTCAAATCCTGCTGGACCGTGACAAAATTGCTCAGGTGATGGATAATCTTTTAAGCAATGCCATTAAATTTACCCCTTCTGGCGGTATGATCAAAATACGGGTAAGTGAGGTCGAGTCCCAAAACACCCCTCATTTTTTTGCCGGACAAAATCGGCTCAATAACGTCCATTCTTTCATTAGAGTCAGCATATCAGACACCGGAATTGGAATACCCGTTGAATGCCACAGAAAAATCTTTGATAAATTTCAACAGGTTAATAACAAAGAAAAAGGCGGTATAAAAGGAACGGGGCTGGGACTTTCTATTGCAAAACATATTATCCTTGACCACGGGGGGGATATCTGGGTAGAAAATAATAAAGGAAAGGGGAGTACTTTTCATTTCACGCTTCCCTACCGATACGATTATGCCCTAAATTGTTAAAAAAACATTGGACCTAAATCCTGCAAACAAGGCGAAGCCTTGTTGCAGGATTAGGCCAGAAATGGTAGAATCTCCAAGTGATTTCAAGGTATTTTGAGAATAAAAACACC
>JABWAQ010000043.1 GCA_013360945.1 Candidatus Brocadia sp. | reverse complement strand
AGGAGTTCCAGGGTAAGGTTGTATTTCTTTAAGGTCCTGAGGATTTCTTCATGGTCACCGCCGGCATCAATGACTATTGCTGCATTGTCTTTTTTAGAAACGATAATATAGCAGTTCACTGCCAGGGGGCCAACGGTAAGCGATTCAAAGATTATGTTGTGTAGTTTCATCAGAGAACAAATCTGCTTTTGCAGTAATATAGAAGGGCTCTTTTATTAAAAGTCTCATTTTCCATTAAAGGGTCATATAATCGATTCTATCGTTGTACGTAAGAAGAAACGGACTTAAGCCCGACTGAAACAGTTTACCTTGAGAATCAATCGTTGTCGGGTGAATGCCAACAAAAGAGCCGTATTTTTTCATGGCACGTTTTTTGGGAAGAGAAGGTATGGTTAACTCCAGTCGTCCTACGGAATCCTTCCGTTAACCATACCTTCCCTTAAATAAACAAAGTTTATATTAAGTTTTCGATGTTATGAGTGCAACCAACCATCAGAATTAAATCTAAAAAAAAGATATAGAGCCTCCGCATAAACGTAACATTTCACACCAGGGGGGTGAACTGTTACGTTTTTTGCTTGACAGAATATAAACAAAAATGCTAAATAACGATAATCGTAAGGCATAAATGCTATACGCTAAGGCAAGGAATCGATTTTTTAAATAAAGTTCAATTGTATCTGTTATGGAGGGAAAAATGAAAACAGATGTCTTAAGGAAGGGATTGTTGAGTTCAATTTTTACGGTTATTTCGGTTCTAATTTTCAGTTATTTTTCTTATGCTGCGACCAACAATGGGAATCTTAACAAACCATCAATAACAATCATCCACAATGATGGAAACTCTGCCCTGGGTCGTGTCCATGTAGGCAATGAAGAGATAAGCAGGCTTGGGAACTTAATGGATAGTGACCCACAATTTGTTTCATCGTCACCGGCGATGATAGCATATACCGCTTTTTCAGGCAGCGAGGTAAATGATAATCTTATTCATATCCCCCTGACATCAGCCAATGCAACCACACTTTATGTGACCTTTCGATCAAATCAGGAAATGCCTTTAAATGAGTCGGAATGGACGTTATTTAAATATAACGAGAAGTTAGTGTTGAAACAATATGATTCGAAAACGATAAATCATAATGATTTCGAATTGGATCCAAATTTTTATTACTTTACTTCGTGGACACCAAATCCAGATGAAGATGATAAGCCATTAGTTAAGGGATTATATCTCTGCAAAGTGACTGTAAAAGCAAAAAAATCTACCCTAAAAAGTACGGTTAAATTTAAATTCGAGGTTACTGAATAATTCTTTACAAATAAGACATCAGCAGCGATAAAAGGGAAGGAAGCGAAGGAAGGAGTCATCCTGTTGTTGCCACCCAGCCCATAATACCGTTTAAACAAAATGAAAAATCCCTGCACCATAGATCACATGAGACAGGCGGATTTTATAAGAATATGCTCATCGAAAATAGAAGCAGTAAAGCAAACCCAGGGTAATCATGCCAATGAAACATTGTAATGGGACGCCGATTTTCAGGTAGTCTTTAAACCTGTAGCCACCTGGTCCATAGACCATTAAATTCGTTTGATAACTAATGGGTGTTGCAAAACTGGCTGAAGCTGCAAAAAGGACAGCGATGGCAAAGGCACGGCTATCAGCATGTATTGTTGAAGCTGAAGAAATAGCTACAGGGAATAGGATTGCAGCGGCTGCATTATTGGTGATGAAGAGAGTATAAAAACTCGTCATGATATAAATGCTGGTTAAAACCCCTATTGTGCCAAAATGAATGCCAATTCTGACAATCCCTTTGGCTAAAAGTTCTGCAAGACCGGATTGATCAATTGCCGTTGCTATGCCCAGGGACATAGCAATAATAATGAGCGCCCGCCAGTCTATTACCCTTTTTACTTCTGCCATTCGTATTGTCCTGGTCGCCATCAGAATAATTACCCCTAAGCCCGCCGCCGACAACAAAGGAAGTACTTCCAGTACGGTTAACAAGATCGTTGAAATAAATACACCTACAGTCAAATATCCATGCCACTGTGGTTTGGAAGGCAAGGTTTCTGCGTCTGCAATAAGATAAAAATCGTTTGAATGATACCACTTTCTGCGAAAATTCCGCCCGGCAAGTAATAACAATGTGTCTCCCGGCCGTAACCAGATGTCGCCAATTTTTTTCTGTATCCGTTCGCCATGACGGTGTATGGCGATAATGACCGCTTCGTATTTGGCCCGGAAATCACTTTCGCGAACCGTTTTTCCCACCAGCGGTGAGCCTGGAGATACAACCGCCTCAAAGGTGTTTATCACAGCAGAGTCATATTGTTTTAAATCAAAATGAGAATTTTGTATCAATTGTAAGCCAGGCATCTTTTGCAATTCCAAAATCGTTTTTGGCACACCCGTAAAAAAGAGTCTGTCGCCTAACAATATTTTCTCATGCGGCTCTGCCGGTGCAATGGCCTGTCTATTACGTTCTATCTGAAAAAGGAACAAGCCCTGTAAATGCCTCAATCCCGCGCCTTCTATCGTTTTTCCGATATGTTCATATTCCTCCGTAACCTTGAGTTCAATAACAAATTCTCTGGTATGCTTTCCCAATTCTATTAAGGGGTCTTTACGGTTAGGAAGCAAACGGTGGCCTATAAAACTGATGAATAAAATGCCCAGGATAGCAAGCGGTACGCCAACCTTGGAAATTTCAAAAAATGTCATTCCCTTCATCCCTGAATCAATCATTAATCCATGGATGATTAAATTGGTGCTCGTGCCGATCAAGGTGCACGTTCCACCCAGAATCGCCGCATAGGAAAGAGGGATCAGGTACTTGGAAGATGCATAGTGATGTTTTTCTGCCCAGGAACGTATGGCGGGGATAAACATCGCAACAACCGGGGTGTTATTAATAAATGCTGAAACAGCAGATACCGGAAACAAAAGTCTCAGGAGTTTGCTGGAATCACCGGTATTTTTTTTACCAAAGATAATGTGAGTGACCTGGTTGAGCATTCCGGTATTACTAAATGCCCCAACTACTACGTACATGAGCGCAATGGTTAACATCCCTTCATTGGAAAATCCGATGAACGCCTCTTTCAGGGTAATAACCTTTCCGATAATAAGGAGCAGTAAGGTCGAAAAAATAACCAATTCTATCTCCACAAGTTCCAGAAAAAGGAGAACGCTCATTATGAGCAGTAAGGCAGCCGTATACCAAATTTCAAATCCAGGCATAATTTATTTTATAAACACAAAGGCACGAAGAACACAAAGATCCAGCATATTCTTTATATCCTTCGTGCCTATGGGATTTTTCGGGCTATTCTACATACCCCATTTTTTGTTAATTTCACTCAAAATATTTTCTGCCGTAAAACCATAGTGTGCGGCTAATGCCTTTGCCGGCGCAGAGGCGCCGAACCGATCTATTCCCACAATAAGACCCTCCAACCCGACAAATTCATACCAATCACTTTTCCCGGCAGCTTCTATGGCCACCCTTTTTTTACATGTGGGTGGAAGTATCAGGTTCCTGTACCCTTCGGGATTCGACCTGAACAGCTCAAAGCAAGGCACACTGAGCAACCTTGCCTGAACACCTTTTTCCTGTAATTGTACCGTGGCTTCGAGGGTAATAGAAATTTCCGAGCCGGTTGCCATAAGAATAATCTCAGGCGGTTTTGCCGAATCCTTTAAAATATAAGCGCCATGTTTCAATAGGCTCTGTGACGGGTAGACCGAACGATTGATTACCGGGAGATCCTGACGGGTTAAGATCAGCGCAGTTGGACCATCTTTATGATTCAGAGCCGTTGCCCAGGCTGCAGCCGTCTCGGTTGCATCTGATGGCCGTATCACGAGCAGATTTGGGATTGCACGCAGGGATGGCAGATGTTCAATGGGCTGGTGGGTAGGCCCGTCTTCGCCGACAAAGATGCTATCGTGCGTAAACACATAGATAACCTGGATCTTCATCATGGCGGCGAGTCGGATGGGAGGTCGCATATAATCAGAAAACATGAGAAAAGTTGAGCCAAAGGGAATGATGCCCCCATACAGCGCCAATCCGTTTAATATACCACCCATGGCGTGCTCCCTGATACCAAAATGGATGTTTCTCCCGGCAAAACTTTTTTTATCTATGGAAGGGATGTTTTTTAAGTAGGTCTTTGTAGACGGACAAAGGTCTGCAGAACCACCCATAAAAAAGGGCATCCGCTGTGCTATTATCTGCATCATCTCACCTGAAGCCGAGCGGGTGGCTATTGAATCCTTTTTGATGGTTTTGAGTAATTCGAGTTCCAAATCTCCAGGGATTTCTTTATTAAAACAGGTATCCCATACCCGGGAAAGATCCGGATATTCCTTTTTATATTTACCAAGCAGAGACTGCCAATTCACATACTCTACCTGGAGTTCAGCAATACGGGCCTGGCAAAGCTGTTTTACTTCATCCGGAATGTAAAATGCCGGGCTTTTCGGCCAACCAATATTTTCCTTCGTCAATTCCAGTTCTTTAGCCCCCAGCGGTTCTCCATGGACTGAGGCCTTGTCCTGTTTATTAGGACTTCCTTTGCCAATATGGGTATTGGCAATGATCAGTGACGGTCTCTCTTTCTCACTCCGTGCGGCTTCGATAGTCCCGGCAATTTCACTATGGTTATGCCCGTCAACCTTGAACACCCTCCAACTATAGGACTCAAACCGCTTTGCCACGTCTTCCGTAAAGGTAAGAGAGGTATTTCCCTCGATAGAGATTTGATTGCTGTCGTAAATATAAATAATATTGGAAAGTCCGAGATGTCCTGCAAATGAAGCGGCTTCTGAGGTTATACCTTCCATCAGATCCCCATCGCTCACTAAGCCATAAATATGATGATCGATAATAGTTCTACCGTCTTTATTAAACTGACTTGCCAGCACCCGTTCAGCCAGCGCCATACCCACTCCGTTGGCAAATCCCTGTCCGAGAGGGCCCGTGGTAACCTCCACCCCTGGGGTATGTCCGTATTCAGGGTGACCGGGAGTCCTGCTCCCGAACTGGCGAAATTGTTTTATTTCATCTAAAGATAAATCAAATCCAAAAAGGTGGAGTAACGAGTATAATAGCATGGAACCATGACCTGCCGACAGGACGAACCGGTCCCGGTTCGGCCAATGTGGGTCTTTGGGATGAAATCGCAAAAATTGCATCCAGAGAACAATGGCGATGTCGGCACATCCCATAGGAAGACCAGGATGACCAGACTGTGCTTTTTCCACGGCATCAGCCGAAAGCATTCTTATGGTGTTTGCTGCCAGGTCAATTTTGTGTTTGTCTAATTTGTTTATTAACATGAATAACTCCCTTTTGGCATTAATATGCCCGGACACAAAGTGCTTAAAATAATTCTCTCCGCCGGTTCAGTCCTGCAGAGTAAACCGTAACGTTTTGGTTCAGGCTACACGCCCTGAACCGGAAAAAGCCAGATTATTACTATGATTTAAACCGATAATCCGTGTCTAAAAATATCTTATAATAATTCACCCAATTTCTTCGATTTTACGGTGGCTGCTTCAACCGCATGTATAATGGTTGATCTAAGTCCACCATCTTCCAATTTACTTAACCCATCGATGGTTGTCCCGCCGGGTGAGGTGACTGCATCTTTTAATGACGCAGGATGCTGTCCTGTTTCCAATACCATCCTGGCTGCACCCAATACAGTTTGTGCGGCAAGGATAGTAGCCACATCCCTCGGTAAACCCATTTTGACCCCCCCGTCGGACAACGCCTCAATAAACATATACCCATATGCGGGACCACTCCCGCTCAAACCCGTTACGGCGTCAAGATGGCTTTCGTCCAGTTTAAATACCTTTCCCACGGCATTAAACAGGCTAAACACCAACTGTTCATCTGCATCAGTAGCGTATTTACCGGGAGCGAAAGCCGTTGCAGAGGCACCAACAAGACAAGGGGTATTGGGCATTACCCGGATTATTCGAATATCCGCCTGTAAACAAGACTCTATGAATCGAAGGGGAATGCCTGCCGCAATGGACACCACCAAATGCCGATGGGTAATATCATTTTTTAAATTAGTAATCACTTCGTTCATCATTTGTGGTTTGACGGCCAACACAATGACATCTGCAAAGGAAGCAATATCTTTATTATTTTGAGTGGTCTTTATACCGAGTTCTTTGGTTAAAAGTTTGCATCGTTCCACAACCACATCGCTGACCATAATGTTATCAGCCGTGTTCAATTTGGCATTAATAATGCCCTTGCAGAGGGCCTCTCCCATCTTCCCTCCGCCAATAAATCCGATCTTCTCTTTTAACATGACAGACAGTCCCTCTTAATAATTATTATCCGGCGATGCGATGCCGCCCACAAATTCCCTTACATTTAAGCCTTCGGCGGCTTACCCCCCCTGTTTCCTCCCGTAAACTGGGGGATTATGAGGGGTGTTTTGAAATTCCTATACGTAAATAGAATAACCTCCGTTAATCGTTCGACTGAGATCACGACTAAGTTCCCCTTTGTTAAGAGAAAGCAGATGGGGCTTATAAAAATTTTGCCGGAAAAAAGTTTTAACCCAATACAATCGCGCACGCATGATAACAAAAAATGCCGTTTGTTCATATCCGTTTTTGTGCATATCTTAACACTTTATTTCCCTGTAATTCTATATCTTTTTATCCTTATTTCATAATTTTCTTTATTATTTCCATATTTATTATTGACATCCAACGATAATTTTGCAATTAATGAAAAAAATCCATTTAAGAAATTAATGTCATCAAACAAGATATATCGATAAAGGCAAACCCTGAGCGATTGGGGGACGCAAAGTAAAGGGTCTTTCATAGAGACGCAAAATATTGCGTCCTACATTACAGCATAAAGACAGCCTTACTGCCGAAGATTATACAGCATATCTTTGCAGCAGGCTTTTTTTATCGGGTGTAGAAAATGCCACATGATGAAATTAAAAAAACTTCAGAGGTGTTATCCGTGGCGGCGAAAGAAGTTTTGTCACCGGCGCTTGATCTCTTAGAACATATAAGCGAACCGATAGGAAAGTATCCATACCAGGGATGGGAGTCCTTGTATCGTGAACAGTGGGATTACGACTCTTTTGGCAGAACTACCCACTCGGTGAATTGTACCGGCTCTTGTACCTGGAAGGTTTACGTTAAAAACAACATTGCATTCAAGGAAGAACAGTATGCGGATTACCCCGATATTAATCCGAATCTTCCAACATATAATCCCCGGGGATGTCAGAAAGGCGCTAACTATAAAGAATATGTTTACGGCCCCCAGCGTTTAAAGTATCCCCTGATACGGGCGGGCGCCCGCGGCGAAGGAAAGTGGCGGAAGGCCTCATGGGAAGAAGCCATGAGTTACATCGCAGACAAAATTATCCATGCCATATCAAACTACGGTCCCGATACAGTGACATTCTATTCAGCGAATCCTGCCAAGTTTGCAATTACGTATGCGGGGGGTGTAAGACTGGCAAACTTGATTGGGGGCGTGGTATGCAGCTTCTATGATTGGGTGTCTGACCTGCCTCCCGGCGAACCCATTACCTGGGGTATACAAACCGACTCCTGTGAAGCGGCTGACTGGTTTAACTCAAATTATATCATCGTGTGGGGGTCAAACATCATGGAAACACGCATCCCTGATGCCCATTTCCTAACCGAGGCACGAATGCACGGTACCAGGATAGTGGCCGTCTTCCCGGAATACAACCCGACTTCAATCCATGCCGACATTTATGTGCCTGTAAAGTCCGGCACTGACTGCGCTCTGGCCTTGTGTATGGCAAATGTGATCGTGAACGAAAAACTTTACGATGAGACTTATATAAAACAGTATACCGACATGCCCATGCTTGTCAGGACAGACAGTGGAAAGTTTCTCAGGGAAAATGATATGATCCCGGCAGGAAGTCCGGATAAATTTTATGTCTGGGATCTGTGCATTGATAAACCTGCGCTTGCTCCCGGCACCAGGGGAACCGTAAATACTACCGGCTGGACGCTGGATTTCGGTTCAATAAATCCTGCCCTTGAAGGGACATTTACCATCGACACACTGTCCGGTAAGGTGAATGTGACTACGGTTTTTTCCATGCTCAGACAGAAACTTGCAGCTTATGACCCTCCGGGCGTATCTGTCATCACGGGTGTGGACGCGGGTCTCATCATACAGATAGCCCGCGAATTTGCAAAAACAAAACCCGCAAGGATTATCGGAGGCGCCGGAACAAACCACCATTACCATAACGATCTCACGAGCAGAAGCCATATACTGCTAGCAGCCATGACGGGGAATGTCGGAATACCCGGCGGAGGCTTCGACTACTATGTTGGACAGGACGGATTTTGGCCTGAAGATGGGTTAATAAAACTTGCGTATCCCCTCGGCCGTTCAAAGCAGAGATTCCAGCCCATGACGCTCTGGACATATGTACATGCGCATATCTCCTCAGACGTTAATAATCTCTGGCCGCGCCCCATCAGAGATTATATACATGAAAGTGTGAACAATGGCTGGATGCCGCTCTATCCGGAAGGCGCTCTTGACAGCGGCAGGTCACCCAAGGTTCTTATCATATGGGGTGCTAATTATCTGAACCAGGCCAAGGGATTTGAATCCATATTGGCGAACCTTTGGCCAAAGCTCGACCTTATTGTGGATATCGACTTCCGCATGAATACAACAGGACTGTATGCAGATGTGATTCTGCCGGCCGCCAGTATGTTTGAGAAATGGGACCTCAGCGTCTCAGACCTTCACTCGTACATTAACCCTTTCACACCCATTATCGAGCCGCAGATGGATAGCAAGACCGATTGGCAGATCTGGCAGCTTTTGGCTAAAGCGCTTCAGGATACAAAATTCTCTTTTACCGATACATTGCCTGAAGGGACTACAATTACCCGCGATTTTTCGGGACTGGTAAACGATTTTACCGAAAACGGAGTCCATGCATCAGACAAGAACGCCGGGCAGTTTATCCTGGATAATGCAATGGAAACCAAAGGAATGACTATGGATGGGGTTAATGAACAACCCAGGCGCTTTGTGGCTACGCATGAGGGAAGGACAAGCGATATCAAGGAAGGTGTTGCGTACTACGGTTTTCAAAGAATGTATGAATTGAAACGGCCTCTCTCCACGCTGACCGGCCGCCAGCAATTCTATATCGACCATCAGTGGTTCCTCGATTTTGGCGAGCAATTACCCGTATACAAACCACCGGTTGATGATGATAAATATCCGCTTCGCTGGAACACCCCACATGGCCGCTGGAGTATTCATTCTGTATGGCGAGACGCAAAGTATCAATTGCGGTTTCAGCGGGGGCGGCCCATTGTGTATCTGAATCCGGCCGAAGCACAGATTCGGAATCTGGCTGACAATGATACCATTGAAATTTATAACGACCACGGAAAAATCGTTGCCCAACTTTGCATTTCTCAACGGATACCGGCAGGCATGGCTCTAATGTATCACGGTTGGGAACGTTACAACTTCGAAAAAGGCGGTTTCCAAAGTCCAACAACTATCCGTATTAAACCGACTCAACTTGCCGGAGGTTACGGACAGCTTAAGTTTGTGCCAAACTATTGGGGTCCAACTGCAAATCAGAGAGATACCCGTGTCAACGTCCGTAAATACATTTCATAGGAGGTAGAGTACCTTGCCGATCATGAAACAGATAAGAATGGTTGCCGACCTTAATAAGTGCCTCGGATGTCATACATGTGCCATGTCATGCAAGACAATGTGGACGGATAGAAACAAAGGGCAATTGCATATGTACTGGATTAATGTGGAAACTATGCCCGGCAGAGGATATCCAAAAAACTGGGAAACCCAGGGCGGCTGGTTTAATGCCGACAGAAACAATATTCCACTCCCTGATATCAAAGAGGATTACGGCGCTCCATGGGAATACAACCATTATAACGTACTGAAAACAGAAGGCGGAAACGCAGCATCTTCGAACTTAATTCCTTCCCCTGAGCCTTCGGGGAGTGATGCTTATGCCAGCAACTGGGATGAGGATGTCGGTAAGGGTACCTTCCCGAATTCTTACTATTTTTATCTGCCCCGTATTTGCAATCATTGCACCGATCCACCATGTTTGGAGGCATGCCCGCGCCAGGCACTTTATAAACGTAAGGAAGACGGGATTGTCCTGATCGATCAGAAAAGATGCAGGGGCTACCGCTATTGTATTAAAGGATGCCCTTACAAGAAGATCTACTACAACCCGGAAGAAAAGATATCACAGAAGTGCATCTTCTGTTATCCCAGGATCGAGCAACGGAAAGGGAATTTCTGCGCAACCCAGTGTGTAGGGCGTATATACTGGGTTGGTTATGCAGATGATACCAACAGCAACGCCTATAAACTGGTGAACAACTGGAGGGTTGCTCTACGGCTCCATCCTGAATACAAAACCGAACCCAACGTATTTTACATTCCGCCTCTTAGTCCGCCAACATATTCATTTGCCGGCAAGCTCACGAGCAGTCCACGTATTCCCATTGAGATGCTGGCAAAAATGTTTGGAGATACGTATGATCAGAGCTACGATCAACGGGTAACCCGTATCAGGCAAATCTCCGACATTATCCAAAGTGAACGGAAGAAGGTTTCTGCCGGAGGTAATTCGGAATTGATTGATATATTAATTTCACGCTCAGAAACAGACCGGTTTCAATTATGAACAGGAGGCTGCTTTAACATGGCCATCCACGATCTCAGTGGTTCTTCGAGAGCTATCACAGCCGTATTTGTCCCAGGGCCAATAACCCTCAATACGGCAGACCCTGCATGGGCTCAAGCCCCGGAAATGACGATCGGTCTTGGCAGGAGACTTCACGAATCAGGCGCCAGATTACCCTCCGATGATGAAAAGAGCAGGAGCGTTAAGGTAAAAGTGGTACACAACAGTGCCGATATCTTCTTTCTCTGCCAATGGAATCAAAGCGCTGCACATACTAAAGTAGATGAGTACACCCTTTTTGCCGACGCCTTTGCTATGGAAATCCCTCTCATCACAGAGGAGAGCCCGATCTGGATGGGCGCTGCGGATAAACCTGTGAATATAATTTATTGGAGGGCGGATCTTCCTGGTCCCGAAAATATTGTTGGCGGTGGTATCGGCACTACTCAAAAGAGCCCGGATGCAACCTCTCAGAACATCAGACATTATCAGCGCTGGGCAAATGGGGTGTGGAGTCTGATTATAACCCGGCCTATGTCGGCTGCTTCGAATAACCAGGTCTCTTTTGTAAGGGGAGAAAGTTACAGGTTAGCCTTTGCCAACTGGAAAGGTGGAATCGATGCTGAACGAGGTGGCAACAAAATTGTTTCAGACTGGCAGCATCTTTCCATTAAATGACGCCATAAATTCGGCCGATCGGAAGGAACCGGAAAAGGTTTGCTTTCACCTTTCTGATCCTGATCTCATCCGGAGTAATTAATGTCACACATATCATCGTTTAACATCAGTACAGAGCCAACCATTCGGGGCAACCTTTACAAATTATTCTCTCTTGGATTCCGTTATCCTACCCCGGAGGTCTTCAAAACCTTTCAGGATGGAAAATATTTGACAAAAGTATGGGATAACATAAACCTCCTTCCCCATCTTAAGACGATTCAGGACAAACGATCCGAATTAACCGGAATAATTCAAAACAGTCTGGCAGGAATTAGCTTTGAAGCCTTTGCGGCAGAATGCATCAGGATCTTTGATTTAGGAACCCCGGAGCCACACTGCCCGCCCTATGAAGGATTCTACCGGTCAGAATCCAGGGCAGCTCTCATGCTCACGATAAGCGCATTTTACCGGCGTTTTAGCCTGACAATGAGCAAAAAAGAAGGCAAACGTGAACTCCCCGATTATCTTTGTGCGGAGCTGGAATTTCTCCATTTCCTGACCTTCAAGGAGGCACAGGCCGGAATTGACGGAAATCCGGAGTTTTTGAGGGGATACCTTCTGGCGCAAAAAGATTTTCTCGAACGGCACATGATACAATGGATTCCGAAATTTTGCGATGCCCTTCAAAATTCGGCCAATGTCCCATTTTATGTCTTAATTGCCAGGACCGTATTCATGTTTATCACCTGTGAACTTGAATTGGTAAGTTCATGTATAGGAATTTCAAACTTCTCTGCTACTGCCTTACACACCCCCAACCCCCTCTCAAGAGGGGACTAAAGAAGTCACCTCCTGGAAGGGAATTCAAAAGAAGCCCCCTCTTGGGAGGGGATTCAGGGGTGAGTTTAACCTTATAATAAAAAGTCGCCGAAGGCCTAATTAAAGCAAAAAAAGAAACAGAGTTGATAACGAATGATAGGATATACAGAGTTGATATTAATCATTTTCGTTATCCTCCGCCTTTTTAGAGTTGGTAACATCCGGGGTGGTTAGCCGGGAGTATCAGAAGCAATGGAGTATTACTATGGGTATCTTCGCAAGCAGACATTCATTTGGTATCGGGACGCTCTGTACATGGTTTGTCGCCGGGACCGGGCAGCGGGGCTTTGGCTCCGCCTTTCGATTCCCCTTCAATAAGCGCTTCTATGCTTTGATAAGGATATATTGTCGGTGCATTATTTATCATCAAACCGCCCGTATCTGCGGAAGGACCGTAGGTGCTGTAAATTTCTCGTCCCAACATGCGCAGCATAATCGTCAATTGCCCACGGTGATGCGCTGAATGGGCTATTCTCCTGGTCATAATCCATGCCTTTGAACGTTTTGTATCAAAGAAAGGGACTACCTTTTCCCACCATGCCTTGTCCACCTTTTGCAAGGCTGCAAGTCGTTTCCCAGAATCCTCGGCATAGCGCTTGATAAATTCCAGACGGGTCTCTTCTTTTGGTAAAGGCGGGGCGCCAACATCGATTTCCAGCATGCTGCGAAACCAAATATTCTCACTCACACACTGGTGCACCATATGCTCAAGGGCATTTCTACCGCGCCTGTCGTTGGGGTGTGGACGTATACGCATATCCTCGTCTTTAAACGTACTCCAGACGCTAAGCGCCTTCATTCGTTCGGTTTCATAGGTATCGATTAAAAATTGATATTCCATGGGAAACATCCTCCTTAATATTTATTCCTCGTTCTCAGCGCAGATTCGGTAACGCGCCATTTTTAGCTCTCAAGAACTTGCGAAGTTTACGATCATTACACCTAAGCAAACAGCCCATAACTAACAAAAATTTTAAAGAGTTAACC
Source organism: Candidatus Brocadia sp. (assembly GCA_013360945.1). Lineage (GTDB taxonomy): Bacteria > Planctomycetota > Brocadiia > Brocadiales > Brocadiaceae > Brocadia. Next base: position 16,144 of record JABWAQ010000043.1, on the reverse strand, counting down.
GGCGAGAGAATCATAATTGTCTCATTTCGTTTCGTAAAACCTCTTTATTGCCACAACCTCAGGATAATCTTGTTTATTACTTCATGGAGCCAGGAGGGTGGTTGGTTAGGATATTTAAAGAATATCTCTCTGGCGTTTGTGAATAACGAGCGGAGTTCATTCAGGAGCGCTGACTCTGACGGCTTTGACGGAAAAGCCGGATCCATCTCACTCAGAATATAGTAAACGGGATAACCGAAGGTGTAGTGCCTGTCAAGCATGTGAGCACCAAAACTACCGATTCTGGGCGCATTGGCCCAAAACTTATAGAGCCGATCGTTGCCCTTTATTTTTATCCTGGGCTTTCCGAATGCCTTTACTGCCTCCTGCATATACCGGGACAGCATGGGATCTATACCCATCTTGGCAGCACCTACCCAGTCGACTGCCACAATGTCCTCTCCGGCGATAATGGTCATGGTAAGCTGTGGATAAGGGTCGGCGAAGATACCGAACGGTCCATCGGCGCTTACCACGGCATCTATGAAACCGAAATGTATTGGAAATGCCTTTATATAATCGATAGTAGGTTCATAGATATCGCCCATGTCGCAATGATAAGCCTTAAATTTATACTCCATGGGGAGTGCGCCGTAAATATTCTTCAGGGTAAGCGTGTAAAGGGCGTAGTTGTGTGTCTTATTCTTGGCAAAGGAGATGCGAAAATCAGCCGATTTCCAGTCTTTATTTACAAAGTGTTTTCCGAGCTTTCCGCCATAATTCCACTCTTCCAGGTCATCTGAGAGATCTATAACCTGATACTTGTTCCCTTCCCGGTAACCAATATGACTGGCCACGGATTTGACATCACGGTTGCTAAAAAAGATGCTGAGCGTGCTCCTGGCCTCAGCAATTCTGATGTTGCGGAAACCCTTTTCATATATCTTTTCCACCAGATGTTCTACCATGGCCGGATCCGTGAAGGTGGATTTATCCTTCAGGGAGTAAAAGAACATGAAGTTGGGTTTGATGATGATGGAAAAGTCTTCCCTGTTCTTACCGGAATGGGCAAAGGCATTTTCCAGGGTTTGATAAAAGCCCGATTCTTCTATTGCCCTGTCAAGGACGGTGAATTTTTCCATGCTATTATAGACCGACAGCACTTTTTCTTCGTCCGGGGCGCTGCCGTCCCACGCATCGGCGTCTTTATACGTAAAAACGGCCACCGTCGCTTCCCTCCCGGAGTTTATAGGGGCGGTATTTATTGCATCAATGTGTTCTTCTAAGCCATAGAAGGTCTGCCCGTTATTCTGTATCTGAATAATCCTTCTGAGCAGTACTCCGGTGGTATAGTGGTCATTCACCAGGGTAAGGATATCATCTTTTACTACGGCAGGCTCCGCAGGATTTTCTCTTATCGCGTCTTTCAGGATGAGGTTTTTCTTTATATGCCGATAGATTGCCTTCCCCAGGGCTTTATCAACTAAATCCTTAAGGTACAATTCCCTTTCATTTCTCAGGGTACCCGTACTCATTTTCAAAAAGAGTGTCTGACCTGCGGGGTCTATCCCACAGAGATAGTTATAATACAAAGTGGGTTCTTTAAGATTGTTTATTTCTCCCAATTCCCCCTCGCCAAAAGTACTTTTTGAATCAATAGTGTACAGAGTTGTTCCCCCGGCATCTGTAATGCTCATAATCCCTTTCTTTACCTCCACCTTGTGTGGTGTAGTAAAGTAGCCCAGCAGCGGGAAGAAACCCAGATATTTTTTTACATCAGCTTCAAATTTATCGGGGATAACCCCTGCCAATTGTTCTATGGGTTTAAATGACATGTCTATCCTGGTATCGTATCTTTGCGCCTGCAGGGTAAGTGTAATCTGTGCTTGTACCTTCTCAATCGTACCCCCCTCCCGGTAATCTTTTATCTCCGAAAAGGAGACGGAGTGACCGCTACGAATCCGGTACAACTCCCCTTTGTAAGTATAGCGATTGTTTTCCAGATCCACTTTTAATCCCGGCAATGACTGTCTGGTAATGCCAAAGCGCAGGAAACCTCCCTGACTGTCTGATATTAACAGGGCAATGTCACTCATAGTCTCCTCATCGCCCCATGGAAAGCCCTTGTCGTGTTCGCCTGAGAAAAAGAAAAACTCCCTTGATGTATCTTCTCCTTCCTTCTTAAGATTCCCGGAGAGGACCAAATTTTCGTAACGCGTTGTGTACAGGAATCGGGGGCCTGGGGCAAAGGTCTTCATGGTTTCGGCCATAAAAAAACTTGCATATTTGGCCACGGTGGCATACTCTTCCAGTGGGTTACCTGCCCCTATGACCTCACTGGTTTGAATCATCTTCATAATAGAGGCCATATCTTTAATTCTGAAATACATAACGCCACTGCCATATAATCTCCCGGAATCGTCCTTCCCTTCATAAATCCTCACAAAGAGGGTAGTCAGGTCTTCGAAGATGTCTACTGCTTTATCATTGAAGATGTCTTTAAAACCTGAGAAATAGTAGTCCTTTCCATCGGGGGCATGAAAATTAAAACGGTAGCGCATGTTTCTGTGGCCGGTCAGGGGGTTGATATCAAAGAGATTGAACTTACCCTTTTTAATGGTCATTGCGTGGTTGTTCCCTATTGATGTGCAATAAAATTTCCCCTTCACGCCAGCCTCATGGGAAGAAACCTGAATGAATTCATCGACAGAATCTATTTTTATTTCAACATCAAATCGGATCGGGTTATTGTGTCGAATGCCGTAATCTTCCCCATCCCGAAAATCCCGGATATTTTCCCCCAGATAGCCGTCCATATCCTCTTCAAAGCGTAAGCCAGTCATTTTTTATCCTCCTTTAAATAGTGTTTTATTGAAGTGTTCTGCATTTTAAGCCAAACTGAAGGATGATAAATCGGCAACTTATCGACACAATAGCTTGCTTTAATAACTTCACTCCGCGCAATGACGTTCAAATGAGATCAAATATGCCACCAGGAAAGACAATCTTATCTTTTTTACCTTAATCTTATTGTGTAAATATTATGTATCCAGCATCAATTCGAAGCATACTGAATTTAGCAAAGCTTATGTATTGAATCACGACAGCCTTAGGGTGTCAACCAAGTTTTTAGAAGATTGAAATTTTGTAACACTTTAGTTTTTTTAAATTTCTCTATATGAATAATATTGTATTGTAGGGTCAGGTTTGAAACCTGCCCCTACGCAGCACATAATACCTTGTTTTTGTTGAAATGTTTCAAAGAACTAACGTGTTACGAAATTTTTTAAACATAGGGCCTTTTTATTCTTGACATACATAAGATTCCGTGATTAAGATGAATCCAAAGTAATTAAGCATCAAAAACAAATAAAGACATCACGATAAAGGCAATCCTTGAATAGTCAGGGAACGCAAAGTAAAGGGTCTTTTGTAGAGGCGCATTGTAATGCGCCTTTCCTGATAGAAGAGACAGCCTTACTGCCGAAGATGTTCTTGACGAATATCTTTGCAGTAAGGCTTTTTTATTTTTGCGAATAAAGAAATGATATTGGCATATGAATGTTTAATATGAAAAATAAACGTTTAACAAGACAAATGTAGCCAACCTCGTTCCTCGGCGGTGTTTCGGTGTTAGGTTGCACGTTACAAGACCAGTATGCAATAAAAAATAGGGGAGGGTATAATGAACGAAAAAGGAAAAAGATTAAATAATTTTCATCCAAATTTACGGATAATTATGACATCCGTGATCTTACTATTAGCAATAACGCTACCAGTGTTTGCGACTACCGTCGTAGACAAGGGAACTGAACGAAAACGTGCTGAAATTAATTGCGACGGTCATACGGGAAAGGTTACAGTTAATGATGGTGTCCACTTTAATGAAGGAGAGGCGGAATACATAAATGGAGTCTCGATAGGTTATAATGGTACTAAAAGTAATGATTGTTGTTGGCTGCAATTCGTCTGGGATGAAATACTGGTCTATCGGAGCCCGGAAGGCGTAGGACCACCGGCACCTGTACGTAAAGAAGGTACTATTAGAACCACAGGCGGCTCTTATGAACTTACAACAGACCCGAAGAGTCCGAATTATAATGTTGACTCGGCATCCGATACAAATCCTTGCTATGATTCGCGAGGTTCCCGTATTAAGACTGATGATTCTATTACAATGTACGACAGACCGGACTCGATAATTAAATTGGCTGAGAAGGAACAGAAGGATCCCAAAGTGACAAGAATTGAGTCAAAGGCACATTTCGAGGCGTATTTGGTCTGTAACAAGAAAATATGTTGTAAAGTAAGCTGGGTACAAACCTATACTTGGACACCTAAAAATGGAGGTAAAGAAACTGGTCCTGAATACCAGATTGAAGACCCAAATACATCAGCAGACCTAAATCAGGGGCAAAAAGATAGGCTGAAAAAAGAATATCCGGACCAAACGGTTCTTCCACAATGAGGAGATGATACTATGATGACAATTAATCGTATTGCAAGCTTATTTATTATAACTTTTATCGCTACCTTTTTTATCTGGCCCTCTTCCTGGTCTCATGGTGAGATTAAGAAAGATATCGGTAAGAAAAAAATAGACGGGCTAAAAGCCTCAATTACCTCTATTTCTTGGGTTAGTACCTCTCAAGTGGAGATTGAATACAGCCTGGAGCGCATAAAACCGACAAAAACATGGGTTATCAATCCAAGCGAACCTGCTAATATCCATTTTTGGAATAAGAAAGGACAGCGTGTCGACAATGATGATATCTTTGAAATAATCACTATTGATCCGGACTTTATTGACGGCAAGCGAAATGTTATCACCGCTTTGATTACAAGTAATGTCCCGAATAACGCGATTTCAGTATCTGTTGCTTTTGGGAGATCTGGTTTAGAGACAAAACGGAAAAAATTACCTCCCGTTCAACCTTGAGTACCCTGATCGTTCACCGGAGAAAAGAAAATAAGAAGAATTGTGGCATTACACCCTGAGCTTGTCAAAGAATCAGTCAAACGATTTAAGGGGTTGTCTGGTATGCTACGATACAAACTTTGAAATTCCTTAACAGTTAATTACGCCTTCGGCGACTTACCCCCCTGTTTCCCCCCCGTAAACGGGAGGATTATGGGGGGTGTTTGAAATTCCTTAACGGTAAAATATGCACAGGAAAACAATACTACATATCATCTCTGTTTTGATGCTTTCTTTTTCAGCCTCTATCCCTTTAGCTTTTTCCGAACGTAACAAAACGCTGGAAATAACCATTGATACGAACAACGCAAAAGAAGACTTACCCTATTTTTTCAGAAGTGGGATGTTTACGATGGAGTGGTATGACAAAGGAAGTTCCCAATCCAAGTATGATTATATTTATGAAAAATACCTTGCGGAACATGCGCCGGGATTAAATACCATTTATGTGCCGTTATGGTCTGGCAGCCTTGAGGACTACAAAGATAAAGTAGAAAATAAGGGTTACTTGGATCGCAGTATAGACAAGGCCAGGAAGATCCGGTCGGCAGGAGGCAGGGTGTTATTTAGTTTCCAGGATATGCCGAGGTGGCTGAGTTCTGCCCCTCCTGGGTCGGCTGACTATCCACGATACCCTCCGGCAGACTATGAGCAATGGGAAAATCTCATTGCCTTCACCGTGGATTATCTCTATAAAAAAGGAATAATCTACGCTGGCTACCGTATTTGGGAAGAGGCAGATGACGACTCATTCTGGGCCGGAACCGATGAAGAATTTTGTCGACTGTACGAATCTTCTGTCAAAGGCATCCAATCCGTTGATCCAAATGCTAAAATAACATTTGGGAACTTAAGCCTGGCATTAAAAGATGCGCCCTCAGAAACACCCTCCCTTTTGTGGAAAATGATACACTACGCTGCGGAAAAAAGATTGCCACTAGACTATATCATATTCCACCCTTTTAATTTCATGCCCTTTTCTGAGGTTTACGAAAACAATATTTCTGATGTCAGGGAAGAGCTTAAAAATGCAGGGTTAGATGAAAATATTCCCTTTCATTCAGAGAGCTGGAATTCATGGCTTAAAGATGATGGAAGACTTGAAGGCGATCAATTGGACACGCGAAGCCAGGAACGGGATTTAGAATATAATGCCGCGAATATTATCAGTACCCTTCGCGCCCAAAATGCAGGAGGGGTAAAATATCATGCCTTTTACTCGGATATTGATTGGGAATTTTATAAATACAACCTTTATGGTTTAAAAGAAAACCAGCAGTTTTTTGGAGATTTCGGAATTTTCACAAAAGATGTAGTCATTAAACCTTCCTACAATGCCTTTAAAGCCCTTTCTCTTTTTGCAGGTTTGAAGGAAAATAAGATTCCCAGGAAGATCCCTGTATCTATGCCTGATGATGACTATGTGACCGCCTTGGCTTCTCAAACTCAGGACAAGAAAATAACCCGTATTCTGCTTTCTAACTTTATTCCTGCCGAGAGCATGGCTTCTCATTTTATTTTCTTAACCTTAAAAACCCACCTGTTTTCCATCGGTTACCATAGAGAAGTTATGGAACTCATACTCAAGCCTCTTAAGGAAACAACAAAAAGACATCCTCCGGGAAAAGACCCTGACAAGGATAATATCATAAAGGTAAACTTAAGTTATCTTGGATGGATAGTTACCAACACCGATTTCCCCGATCCCTTAGATGATCTTCGAATTAAGAAGGGGCTTCAGAGCGGTTTTTTTCTTATCCAGGGCAAACTGGATGAAATGGCGTATTATACCCATAATTCCAGAGAAGTTGAATTAACGGTGTCCAATCTTCCTTCCGGCAGGTATGTTCTCAATACCTATCTCATTGACAAAGAGCATTCAAATTCCTGCAGGGCCAACAAGGAAACAGAACTGATTCCGACAGACACACCATGCGGTATTAATGGCGTCGTAGACAAGGCTGTAGCGAAAGCCAAACATGACTCAAAAAGAAAAGCGAAAAAAGAAACCCTGAAATTCCTCCGCCGGAAGGGGTTCGCCGAATGTAAGATTCGGGAACTTCTGGTTGCCATGAAAGACATCTCTGAATCCTGTGATGCCGATGCGCTGTGCGTTCGAGAAAGACTCGCAGGTCTTTGCCAACAATATCCTGCAGACTGCGAGAATATAAAAGACGCCTATTTGCTCTATAAAGATGTCCAGCAGACGCTCTTTTACTTTGGACGTTATAAATATGCGAATCCCTCACTTTCGCCAATCACCATTCCTTTATATATTGACAGAATAAATAGCGACAAAAACCTGTTTAAACCTTTATCACACGGCCCCGCCTTGTTCAAAAAAACCACCGATATCACGGTTCCCCTGGAAGGTTCTAAATGCATGACCGCAATAACCGTTAACAACGGCGCTTATTCAACAACACTTTCTTTACAGCCTTATTCAGTCATGCTCATTGAATTGTTCCCCGCCGCTGATATCGCTATACCGATCCCCCCGGTTCAGTAATCACGCGGAATCCCCTGGAAATATTTTAGAATCGGTTGCAAAAGAAATGAATAATGACCTGGTTAAACTGCGTGCCTCTTGAAAAAATATCCTACAGGCGTTAGCTTTTATAGGAGAGAAGCATCGATTCCAATTCTTGTGCCGACTTCTCAAGCGCTTCTCTTACCTGGCCAATGAAACGGTAACTTTCTTCAATTTTATCCTTCAATATCAATTGCATAATAAGAATATTGCTGATCTTTTCGATGAGTTTGTCGGCATGGGGAATCTTTAAAACATTCATCTTTTCTCTGATTTCGAGCTTTTGATAGATCAGGTCAACTGAGGGGGTCAGGGTGCCCGTAAAGTCGTCAAAGAGGGCATTTTCTTTCTTTAAGTTCAACTGGTTTGCCGCTGCATCAATGACCGTTACCGTCATCGGAGACGGCCCACAGAGATAAAACACGATATTGAGATCGGGTGAGAGATATTTTCTCATGAGCGGCCCTATAAATCCGACCTCACCCTTCCATTGATTTCCCAGTTCATCTATAAGCCCTTGTTCTTTTATTATCTGTTTTCCCTCCATGGGAACGCAATGATAATTTTTCTTATCCACATCATTCAATTCAGATGGATTGTCACCGCGAAACGCACCGGAAAGCACCGGCACAAATTTAAAATGGGGATTCTTTCGTTGCCAATGTAACCACCTGGGTAGATAGACCATGGGAATATCCTGGAAGCGTCTTTCACCCAGGAAAAATATCGCCTTGTCCTGCCTGCCTTCCTGAAACCATTGTTCTAAAAGCGCTATAATGGGCGCCAAACCTGCCCCGCCAGCCACAAAGACGGCAGTATGCGGTTCTTCCTTCAATGTAAAATGACCATATGGCCCGGTAAAACGAATCTTTTCGCCACGGAAAAAATTCCAGAGGCTTTTTTCCAGGATATAGTTATGCACACAACTCGGTCCTATGCAGGGAGGACCACCCTTTTCTACGGACATGGTCGGATCAACAGGGGCCATTCGAACAATGAGTTTCAAAAGATCCGGCTCCGTGGAGGCCAGCGAATATCCCCTGTACAGCGTGGCGCCTGGTATGTACGGAATGTATTCCTTTCCCAGGTTCTTGCATGCCTCTTTAATAAAGTCCCCGTGTTTTTTATAATGATCTTCTACAAAATCCTCAGGGATGGCAAGCTGAATATATTGGCCGGGTTTATATTGTATAGGTTTCGACGGCTTGAGCCACATCTCCATCTTATCACTGGTAAGCGCTCTTTTCTTAATCACCCGGGCCGTGTATTTTTTAACATGCAATGTATCTTTCGGAAGATAAAGATTTACATCCTTTTCGACCCTGACCTGACAAGCCAGTCGCACATACCCATCGCCAATCCTCTGCTCTAAAAACTTCCGGGAAGCTTCCCTTGTCCGCATGTCAAAATGCGGGGTTTCCGCAGCCGTATAAGTCCCAACATCAGTGAGAAGTTTCACTTTACATTGACCACAGGTAGCCATACCGCCGCAGGCGGCAGGAATGTTAAAGCCCCTGTTCTGAAGTAAAGAAAGGAGTCGTTCTCCGCCTTCAATATCCAACTCCTTCTTATATCCATCGTCACTGAGTACGGTAAGTTTGCGCTTTTCACCGCGGCCAAAGAATTGATAAATAGCCTCACTGAATATACTCAGGGATAATACCAATAAGGCCAGAATGCCTGCCCCAAGCAGGAGGGGAATGGTCATTGTTTTTCTCCGAGTTTCTTTTCGATACTTTTTAAAACTTTCTCAAGCCTAATTTCGTAAGACGCAACCACTGTCCCGTCTGGATAATGCTTATGATGAGGAAAAGTTTTTATCTGTTGATGTGGGGCGTTATCCCATCTGGTAATCAATTTCCCATTATTTTCCTGCCAGTGGTATGAATATTTTGTCTCTTCAATGCTCATATACTCTCTTATATAAAGTTCAGTATTGTTTTTGATGTCGGTCCTTATTTTTAAATAATAAAATTTTTCCCCTGATTTAAAGTCGAGTATTTCAAACCTTTTTACTGCTTTGCTATTTTGTAATAACTCTAATGTTCTTAGCATTCTTCAAATCTTTTAGATGACTAAGTCTGTCTTTACATGTGTTTTCGTATGCTTTCCATTCCATGTAATCGTCCCACTTTTCAAAATTTTCTTCCCCTTCCAATACTTCTTTTTGAAATTCTTTAAATGATTTGCCGTATTTCATTTCATAAAGCTCTAAAGATTTTTTTAAGGCTTGAATCTCAGATATAAGATCCAATCTCAGTACATTTATAACCTCTTCTTTTGTTACTTCTATAGTTTTCATAAGATTTCACCTGCAATCAAAAAATATGAATCATGCCAATACCCGTAAAGATGGCGGCCATTATCCCCAGGAGTAAAATGGCAACCGTATCTTCATCCCATGCCGTAGTTGGTACGAACAAGCGCTGGCGCCTTAATAAGGCGAGCCATACAACGACCATCATCCAGTGAAGCCCGTACCCAAAGGCCGTCGTGGTTGTAACCATAAATCGTGCCCCCGTGGGAATCGTAAACGTAGCGCTGGCAAGGACAATACAATTGACCGTGATGAGTTCCAGAAACTGCCCCATCTGTTCATATACATTCTTTGCAAACCTTCTTAAAAGCACGCTTAAAATCTGAACGAACACGGCAATAGTGACGATAAAGACCGTCAGATAGAAAATCTTTTCCAGGCGTACCGGCAGCTGTGCATATTGGGACAAAAGATCACTGCACCTCACCAAAACATTATTGTACACTAACCAGTTCAATGCCGTGGACAATGTTGTTACAATAATCACGGCGACCCCCATCTTCCATGCCGCATCGATTTGGCGCGATTTGTTCAGCAAGGGGCATATCCCTAACAGTTTACTTAATACAATCCCATCAAAGAAAAGGGCATTCAGCAGGACAGGGAAAAGAATGATGAAATGCTGATGCAGGGCCGGAATTGTTTGTATATTGATGATAAGGCTAATAAACAGGCATGCCCCAAGTCCTATGGTAATCAGAGTCGCCTTTGAAATTCCCCGTTTTTGACGGGATGCGGCAACGGGCACTCCGCCATCTGCAGCAGAAGCACATTCACAGGAAGAAGCCTCCTGGTACACAATCCCTGCCTTGAGAAGAAATGGGCGCAATAAAAGCCTGAATGCAGCAAGCGCAAAGAATCCACCTACCGGGGTAACCATAAGGACAACCCGCGGGAAAGTATCTGAAAGCACAGAAAAGCCCATAATCGTTCCAAAACCCAGGGGTTCCCGTAAAAATGCAAGCAGGATTAAGGCTGCCGAATAACCGATGCATGCCTTCAATATCTTCTTCTGTGCCTCCCAAAAATCGACCGTCAATCCTTCGGAAATTACCGCAAGCACAATGCAATTTGTGGTAATAAGGTCGATATATGCCTTTATATTGGCGGTGATTTCAGGAACAAAGGCCTGTGCAAAAAATCCAAAGATGGCCACAAAGACGGATACAATAATCATCAAAAGGGAAATTTTATGATGCGTACCGGCTGTGGATATGAGTCGTTTGAAGGGATAGACCATGCAAAAGCTGCCGGCCGTTACCAGCGTCACACCAATTCCCATGGTCAGGGAATTTTCCAGTTTGTTCGTTACTGCAAGGGAAGAGCAAAAACCAAGTCCGGCGCCAGCCGTTAAAATGAGATTGTCTCTCATAAAATACTTAGAAACTTTTCGTATGTTTCGCTTTAACCCTACCATTTGATGTCACCTTGTCCTTCCCAAAATTCTTTCATGGCATCATTCAGAAAAGCCTCTATTCCCTTACTCGTGTTCGTTGCGCCGGTAATTGCATCAACCTCGTTGTCGCCCTCAGCCTTCCTTCCCTTGACCACCAATATCTTAGGTCTCAACTTCTTACCGATAAATTGTTTTTTAAACTGATCCTCGGTAATCCTGCCCCCCAAGCCAGGTGTTTCACTATGGTCCAGTACCTCAATACCTTTCAATGTTTCCAGGTCAGGTTCAACGCAGATAAAAAGGGACATGATGCTCGACTTGTTGTAACCATAACCCATCTTGGATTCCACAAATCCGACACCTTGCAGCTTTCCATCTTTCACATATTTGAATATTCTTTTTCCGCTCATGGGTTTTACTTCGGCCGTTTGTGTACCCGCAGGTTGAATCTCCCAGGATACCGCCGACAGATCTTCGACTGTTATATTTTCACGGAAGACATCTTTAATATCTTTCTTGTCATAGCTTTTCAAGGTAAATCCAATCAGTTTTTTTTCTGTAGTCCGATACGGTATATGAAAAATGTCCAATACCGCCCGTTTCTCCTTTACATCATAGTATTCGGCAATCTTAGGGGCCGTATAGAAATATACTACAAGAAGCGCTGCACAGGGTAAAAAGGTGATTAAGAGGATTGCAACAACCCGTAGGATGATTTTTTTTAATTCTTCCATTTCCTGAACTTCTCAATAAATGCCTTTGCAGACTTAAAAATATCCTTTATTGTTTTAAAAATTCCTTAACATTAAATTATTCTCATGCACGATACCGTATCTTTATCATCAGAGACTGAATCGGTATGGCCAGGAGATTCATAAGCAGTATTGCATACATCACCCCTTCTGGCAATGTGGTAAAATCCCTTATGAGCACGGTTGTAAATCCACACCCGGCGCCAAAGATCCACTTGGCCGTCTGATTATAGGTTGCAGTTATTGGATCAGTGGCCATAAAAAACGCCCCCAGAATTAATCCACCGCTCAGTAGCTGGAACAGGGGTGGCGCAACTGCTTTGCCAAAAATCAACGAGAAAAACACTGAAAAAATGAGCACACTGCCCAGATAAGAAACAGGTATCCTCCAATTTGCAACCTTCATTTTAATTAACCACAAACCAGAGAGTATCAATGCCAATCGACACGTTTCTCCCAGAGAACCGTTTGCCGTACCTAATAACAGAGCAAGATAGGATGTAACCTCTCCATTGGCCTTAAATGCGGTCAATGGTGTGGCATGAGTAACGGCATCCAGCCCATAGCGAAAGGTATGAAGGTCTGGTATGCCAATAAAAGGCGTTTGATAGCCGGTAACCAGAAGCGCAGGAAAACAGATAGTTAAAAACAAACGGCCGAAGAGTGCTGGATTTACGAGATTATTACCGACCCCCCCCAGTATATTTCTAAAGATAATGGCCAGCGCTGCCCCTAAACCAATCAGCCAAAGGGGCGACTGCGGAGGCAGGATGGCCGGAATGAACAGGCAGGTAACAAATCCACCCTCGCTGATATGTTCCTCCCGTGCAATAACGGCCCAAATTACATCTACAATAAATATCCCTATGATAAAAGAAACAAGAATTTTGGACACAACACATTGCCAACCATAAAAATACATGGCTGGTAATACCCATCCGGCTACCAACGCCACCAGCACCGCTCCCATAAACCGTTTCACGTCGTAATTGTTGCGAATAAAGGGTTGTGTACGAGCGGTTTCCTTAGGACTACGAAGAAGACCATCAAACGCACCAAAAAGTGCGCCAAAGAGAAAGTTTGCCTTTGGGTGGGAATGAATAAAAGATTCTACCGTATCAAGGCCCTTATGCAGGATGGGTTCTATAGGCTTAAGCAATTTTTTCATTTTTGTTCATCCAGCGCCTTGCATTCTTTGATGATGTGCAAGAGTTCCAACTTCGATGGGCAGATAAAGCTGCACAATCCGCATTCGATACATTTTTCCATATTATAAAGGCGTGCCTTATGCTTTTCTCCCCTTATATAACTGTGATAATAGAGCGCCGGCTCTAAATCCACCGGACAAATATCATCACAATAATTACAATAGATGCACCGTCGTAATTCCCCAAGGACGTTTGTGGTAAATATCAATTCATCAGATCTGACCATGGGAAACATCACCTTCCGGTTTTTCTCCTCTAAGACCACAACATGGTTGACAGACCAGTCTATCTTCTGCGACAAATCGGATGTCTCTTTACCGCGCAGGGGGCCGTTTACAAACGCCCGATACGCGACCCCCTCCTTGACTTTATCCTTCAATATCTTTTCAAGGGACGTCCCCAGTTGAACATTGACAATCTCGTTCTCTTTCAAACCCGTACCCGAAAGGACGATGAAGCGTGAATTCACATTTTTTTTCAGGATACAACTTTCATACATGGCCAAAACTGTTTGGGCATCAAATATCAATACACCATTCAGCTTCATATCCTGACCAAAATTACTATCCATACCTAAAATAGTCTTTGTCAATAAGACGGAGTCATCCTGGGGATATTTTGCATACAGTGGAAAAACACTTATCCAATCTTCTCTGCATGCAAAACCCTTTGCATCTTCAACGACTCTGTATTCTTTATTATTTATGGCAATATAATACTTTGCATCGGGAAAGCAGCTTGGTTTGATCTCTTTGAGCATATTGAGGAATTCGATAGTTTTATGCTTCAGGATCACCCAATTTGGTAATGCCCATGGCTCGGTGGGGCATAGGTTCACAATAACATGTTCTACCTTTTGGCCAGGAACCTGGAATTGAAACGTCTCAGGTGCGTCATCGGAGGAAATATCTTCAATAATATTACAAAACTTGAGTGGATAGGTCTCCATAAGGTTAAAACCACCCTTAAAACCTATCATTTCTTTTCCCATCAACATGTCTTAACTTTACAAATGGAATTACGTAGCAGATAAACTTTCAGTAACATGAAAAAGGTTTCGATAACATATCAACAAGGATTCAAGATGTCAAGTAAACTTATTTACAGAGCCTCCGCACAAACTAAAAAAACAATCATCAAAAAGCAAAAAGGTACGTTGAAAACATTGGTGGAGAAACGGAGAGAACTCCGCAATGAAGACAAAAAGGCAAAAAAACGATCAACGAGAAAGGCCCAGCCGCGTGTAAGGTTATTGCTGAATGAAGTGTTCAAGATTGAAAAGGCAATCAATGCAAACGAGACGGTGCGGAAGAAAAGCCGGGTCAGCGCCTCCATCACCGGAAACATCCTGCTTCTGTTGGCCAATCTGAACGCAAAGCGTAGGCGTAACGGTGGAAATATAATGTCAGAGATATTTATTAGGAATACTTATTTCTTTTCCTGATATCACTCAATGTGTAATATTAACAAGTTTGAATTAATAGATGTAAGCATTTTATCTGTCACTATTTTAGTCAATTATTCCTTGACTTACGCTATACTATTTGTCAGATTAAAGAAAACTTGTTAATAACATGGTTATCAAACAGAAATGGCACAATCTTCGACATGAAATTTGAGTCAGCAATAAAAAGATCTTGGGACAACTTCCCGGGTTCGAGTATATCAGACAATAACAAAGTCAAATTTCCTGGTGACGAGTACATGGTTAATTTTAAGCCCAGCCAGGTATTATCATTGCCCAATAATATACCGGTAGAGTACCATAGAACGGTTCTAATCCTTCATTGCTTATCGCAAAAAATATCTGGTTTAATGGAACCGTAATGTTTGGCATTTTTCAAGATGGTGCTTGTTCAGAACATACCGTACGGTGCAAAACATCTGGTTCAATCTACAAGATTGAACCAGCATAAGAATTCACGGTGAGAAATGCATAAAAAATCGTTTGTGCTTTTAGGAATTCTCCTTAGTTTGTTGCTTGTTGTAGTCGTCTATTTAGTTGCCGAATCCATGAATACAGGCAGTAAGAACGTTGTCCATGAAAATAATTTTCAACAAGTAGTGCATGGTGTGGGCTTGGGCGCCACAACAAAACCGACTTGGTGCTATATCAATTTCGATCCGAGGATTGATCCACGATGTTCCTGTATCGAATGGCCCATCCCTGGGGGATATTGCTACTGCCCTGATCATACCGGTACGGTATCCTATATCGCGGGGAATATGGAGACGGGTGCGGAGATTGAAATCATTAGAAACCGTTAAACACAAGATAACCAATGCCTAAACGAACATAAGAAAAAGGCGTTGGAAGGTCTGTTTAAATCATTGATTTGATAACAGTCAAGGCGTTAAGGCATCACCTTACAGAGGCTATTCTTCAGGAAATACTATGCCTATACAACCTTTGTGTACTTTTTTACTTCGCGTTCGAGACGTTCCCCAAGTTCGTCAGAGGTAATATCCAAATCGTACTGTGCCTGTAATCCAAGCCAAAACTCAGGGGCAGTACCAAAAAAACGCGCCAATCTGAGAGCAGTATCCGTAGTTATCCGTCTTTTTTGAAGGATAATTTCGTTGATTCTCCGGGGAGGAACACCGATATAAATGGCAACTCTGTTTTGGCTCAAGCCCATAGGCTTGAGAAATTCTTCCAAAAGAACCTCTCCGGGGCGAACCGGCTGTATCTTTTTCTTGTCCACAAGAATATTCTATAACGGATAACGTTAAACATCAATCATTATATCCAGACTGATCTTTGACAGTTGAGAGGGGTGTATTCCCAATTTTTTGTAAAAAAATGAACGAACGGCATAACCGGGTATATCGTATAAAATTGTAGCGGCAAGGCGTGCCTTGCCATATGGAGTAGGGTGGGCAATGCCCTGCCCTTTACCCACAAATAGGTACTAATTTTCAACCACTTAACAGCAAGAACCCTTCACACAGGAGTTGCAGTTTTAAATAACCGTTCCACATTA
>JABWAQ010000042.1 GCA_013360945.1 Candidatus Brocadia sp. | reverse complement strand
ACACAGTGGATTGGATAATAAGAGGATTGGAGAAGTATTTGGTGTAAGTTTAAGTGCGGTGACAAAGGCCGCCCTGCGTGTAAGCGAACAAATGAAAACACAAAGAAGATTTAAACAAGAGATCGATCAGATTTTATATTCTATTTTCAAGGTCTGACCCCAACTTTGGGATTAACCAATAAGGAGGCTTAATCATGCCACTCAATAGTTATGGCGTACTGAAAGGGCGGGTGATCGGCAGCCGCCCCGGCACCGGGCCGAGCCCTCACTACCAGATCAATGTTGTGGCGGGAGCAACACAGTATCGCGTTGCCGTAAACGTTAAGTCACAACTGGCGCCTTCCGAACTTTTGTACCTGGTGGTAGAAGATTTTCGACATCCTCTCACGACTGGATTGGCTGGGCTGAGTCATGGGTTCTCTGCGGTTCCGCGCCGTCCTGGGGAGATTGCGCTGGATTTCATTCGTGGCAATCTGTTTCATCGCACACAGATGCATCCTCTGCCGTATAGCGTGCCAGGGCCGGACAATGACCTCAATGAAAAGCTTAATGCTTACGTTCAACGCGCAATTGATGATGAAGATGCAACCATCTACGCCTTCGGCGAACGCTGGGGGCCAGAAAATGATCAGCGCGACCGTTATTTCGGTTTTCTGCCAGGAAACGGCGTGCATGATATTCACATGAATCAAGGGAATACCGGACGATTTACCGAACAGGACGGTGTGTGGCAAGACGGCGGATTACTCCTCCATTTTCCTGCCATGATTGGGGGTGGCGGGGAAGTGTTATTTCCGGAGCAGTGGGTGGCTATCTTTCTGGCCTTTCAGTCGCAAGCATGGCACACGGACGATGTCACCGGCCATCGGCTTACCTCTGAACAACCGACCGAAGAGGAACCAGACGGGCGCATTCGTATCGTGGCAGCAATGGTTAACCCCAGGGGGAATGATGCGGGACGGGAACGGGTGACACTGCTGAATACAACTCCGGACACGATTAATCTGCAGGGGTGGTCGATTGCCGACAAAAATAAACGCAAGACAATGCTCACCACCCTGGCGCTTGGTCCCGGCGACACTACGCTTGTAATGCTATCCGGCGAAGGTGCACAACTATCGAATGATGGTGGTATTATTACCGTGCTCGATAAGCAGGGACTCAAGATTGATGGCGTTTCCTATACCAGAGAACAGGTCGCGAGGCAGGGTTGGACAATTGTCTTTAGATAAACGGACGCTGAATACCGTAACGAACTTATTTCGGCGGTAACGAAGAGAAGAATGTGTAGGGGCAGGTTTCAAACCTGCCCCTACAAGACAAGATTATTCATAGAGAGAATTTTTCAAAAAACTAAATTGTTACATATTTTCTAATTGTTTGTTTATTGTGTCTTCTTGAGATACCTTTGATTTCACAAATATCTGGATTTGATACGTTCAATAAACTGTTCTGATCACAAAAAATATTCCTTCGCCCATTTCCGCGTGAGAGGATGTGATGGTAAGCTGATAATGATTTATTTTCATTAAAAACACTTGAATTTCAGGATTCTTTTTGTATTATACTGGCTCAGTTTACAACGCTTTATAGTTCATTGATGGTTTATTGGATGGATATTTTGTGCTATGCAAGGCAAACAGAATAATCACCTTTATTGATATTCTCTGTGATCCTGTTGAAAAGCAGGGCTTTTAAAAAGAATCATATTTTGTTTTTCTTCAGAGCAATTACATTCCTTATCCGCAAAGCAAAGGGCCCATCAGCAATATTTGTTGTGCCTTACTGCCTTATCATCACACAAAAACGCATCAATGTATTGAGGTACTTTTTCTCTCATCCATGAAATAATGTCTGATAAAATTGAACACGCTATCGAACACGCAAAACACTTGATGCCTGATCAAGGACCGTTACCATTCTTTGTGCATCACAATACCATTCACCACTTTGAAACCTACGACTTCTTCGAAGGGGTTAAACAGGCCGCGCGTATGTATGGCGCCAAGTCGTTTATGTCCGAAGAGGAGTTCCTCCTGGCGTTTCAACTGGGACGCATCACAACATCCGTTCTTTACAAAAAAATCGAAGAATACATACGGCATCATAATCTCAATATTCAGCCGGATCTGCTTTTTGATCTCATGACGAAGAAGCCCCGTGTTCGGATAGAGCCGGACACCAGGATCCTGCAATTTGTAAATGACACTGCATATCAGCGTCCGGGTTATTACAAAGAAGCGGTTCAAATCACACACAATCAGAATATCGACGAACTGATGGAGCCGGTTCTCTTTCGATTTTTCCCTTCTTATTTCGACCTCGGCCTTGCCTATTGGCCTATGCCGAATCGGGAGAAAGGGTTATGGTATTGCTTTTGTGAAATTTACTCGAAGAGCGGTTTCTTCAGGCAGAGATTTCTCAGGACGCTGAACCGGATCGTCTCTGAAGCAAAACGATATCCCGCCGATGAGGCTACCGCACTCTTGCTGAAACGTCTGGCCATTCCCGACGAACACCTGAACGGCTACTTGTTCAGCATCCTGTATCGTTACCGGGGATGGACAGGCACTATTAAATCACTCGAAGAGGTGCCGGATTGGATTCCGAGTCACGATATTAAGGCATCATTTAAAGAGGTTGTCCCGGTGATTCTCGTTGTTGAGCTTGCGGCGATTAAGTCCATATGTGAGCTTATCAGCCTGAAGATTCCGGTTTATAAACCGATACCATTGTATGATCCCTACTTTGTCGCTTCTCTGGTAAACGCCCTGAGTATTAAACATGACGACGCATTCCCCAAAGAGGTCACCCAGTTTACCTCCGAAAACCTCCTGGAGATATGGCAGTGCTCCTATGAAGACACCTTTTACCATCAATTTCTTTCAACGTACCGTAAGGGAGCTATTGAGTCAAAGCCAAAATACAATCTTCCGAATTATCAAGTCTTTTGCTGCATAGATGAACGAGAGGAATCTTTCCGCCGTCATCTGGAGCGAATAGATCCTGGCGCCGAGACGCTGGCGGCTGCCGGACATTACGCACTCGATATGAAATTTAAGGCGGTGCCGGATAAACATTACCGCAAGATGTGCCCCCATCCTTTAGTGACACCGTCAGTGCAGGTCTACGAAGAAGCAGCAACGCTTGAGGATGCAATACCTAAAAAACTGCGGCTTTACGGGGAAGTGCAATGGGCGATTACGCAGGCATCAAAGACCCTTTTAGGGGGATTCATTCACACGATTTTCAGCGGACTTTTGGATTTCCCGCCGTTTATCCTGGACGTGCTTTCCCCAAAGTATAGTTCAAAGCTGCGGCGGTATCTGGCGGCGCATAAATCCAGGACGCGATTGGTCTATAAGAAAGAAACTCACGAAAATGAAAAAGGATGGGACCTGCAAGGCCGGATCGCCCGCGCCACTGGTATACTCAAGGGCGCCGGATTTTCAGACAATTTTTCTCCCTATGTATTCTTTCTGGGGCATGGATCGAGCAGTCTCAATAACCCTCACGAGGCCGCTCACGATTGCGGGGCGTGTGCCGGAGGACGCGGCGCGCCTAACGGGCGCCTTTTTGCGGCTATTTGCAACGAACCGGAGGTGCGCGCAGGGCTTGCAAAAAACGGCGTAATTATACCGGATTCGACCCTGTTCATTGGTGGATATCATAACACCTGCAGCGACGAGGTACTATTCTTCGACCTCCCCGACCCTATCGGGCCGCGTCTACAGAAGCACCTCGATACAATTCGCCGTGCAGCAGCATTGGATGCAAAAGAACGCTGCAGACGCTTTAGCGAAGTCAGGGCGGATCTGCCAGAAAAGGCTTTCGCCGATTATGCCCAAGGACGCTCGATGGATATTGCTCAGCCACGACCGGAATACGGTCACTGCACCAATGCCGTGGCCATTGTAGGCCCGCGGTATCTAACGCGGAACCTTTTTTTAGACAGGCGCGCATTTCTAACTTCTTATAATTATACCGTAGACCCTGATGGAAAATTTCTGAGAAATATCCTCGGCGCAGTTGGCCCCGTATGTGCAGGAATCAACCTTGAGTACTATTTCAGCTTTATTGACAACGAGCATTACGGTTGCGGCACCAAATTGCCTCACAACGTTACATCACTGGTAGGGGTAATGAATGGACATTACAGCGACCTTCAGTTGGGGTTGCCCTGGCAGATGGTCGAACTCCACGAGCCTATCCGATTAATCCTGCTTGTCTGCTGCAAGGTCAGGACGATGGAAACCATCCTCGGCGAGGCATTCGGTTATACCGGTCAACCTGGGCATTTTCAGTGTCTGGTGAAACACAATTGGATTACCCTCGCAATCCATGATCAGGAGCAGGAAAAACTGTTTTTGTGGAAAGGCGGGCTGGAAGGACGTTTTGTGCCATTCGAAGAAACGATGGATGTGCCGGAATACAAGGGAAACGACCAACGGTTTTTCATCGAACAGGGTCATCTTTTGTTTGGAAAGATTACCTAGCGCAGCTTTGCTGCAACCAAAACGCATGGTTAAAGAAACAGCCCCCTAAGTCCCCCTTTACTAAGGGGGATTTTGGAGTTCCCCTTTAGACTCCGTCGTGAGCTCAGTCGAACGAAAAGGGGGTGAAGGGGTGTTATAAAAAACTTGCAAAAAAGAAATTTTTACACAGTAATACTATAGGAGCATACGGTGGATCATTCTCTGATTACCTATCTAGCGCATTACTTTGTGCTATTTCCCATTCTCAAGGTGTTTGCAATCAACATCCAGTATTTCTCCAGTAAGCGGGAAATCGAAGAACATATGGTCCGCAAACTGGTCACCTGGGGAGGCATTAGTGATATGGTACACGTTGCGATTGCCTTGTGTATTCTGGGATTTAAAACGACTACCGTTCACATAGAGTCCTTCTGTCTGATTGGCTGGCCATTCATTGTGGATTGGAACCTCTATACGGCTACGTTTCTTGCCTTCACGACAATAATTGTCACCATCATTGGCCGGTTTTCTCTCTTTTACCTGCACCGCGATGCCTATTATCACAAGTTCTTTTCCCTTTACTTTATCTTTCAACTGTCGCTGGGACTTCTTGTTCTCAGTTCCAGCATCTCCTATTTGTTCATGGGCTGGGAACTTCTGGGGATTTCATCAGTACTTCTTATCGCGTTCTACGAGCATCGTCCCAATCCGCTTAAAAACGGCATAAGAGTGATGTTCATTTATGAATTCGGAGATATCTTCCTTTTTGCGCTGACCGTGATACTGCTTTATTTCCATATTGAGGACATCAATGACATGGCATTAATTCAGGAACATGGCTGCGAGTGGGCAACGTTTTTATTGATTGTGGCATGCTTCTTTAAGTCCGGTATTTTCCCATGGATCTGGATACCGCGGGCAATGGAGGGGCCTACACCTTCGAGCGCGGTATTCTACGGTTCGCTGTCAACTCATATGCCTATCTTGCTTCTTCTCCGCATGTGGCCTCGTGAATGGGCGCTTCCTGTATATTGGCCTGAAGTGTGGACTATCTCGCATCCGGCCAACGCCATTGCCCTTGCGATTGCCATTTGTGTTTTTTCTGCCTTTGTCACGACCCATATGAGCCGGCAGCATTCCGACGCTAAGAATACCGTCGCATATGCCATCACAACGCAGTTGGCCATTATCTACATCGAGATATTCCTGGGATTTTACACCCTTGCCTTAATCCATGTGATATCACACGGGATATATCGCACCTACGAGTACATGCGTACACCATCGTTGTTTCACCTCTACCACACCATGGAGATACGACGGCCCAGGGTAACGAGTACCGGGAAACACTTTGAAACCATACTCCCCAAACGGTTCAGAAAGTGGCTCTACTCGCTCACGATCAACGAGTTCGGTTTTTTGCCGCGATCCTTTGACCTTATTGATCAATTTCTTGGTCTGAAATATATGAGTTTTGACAAAAAAGCGGCAAGACGCTTTACCATTGCAGTATCCGGGGTATGGATAGTCTTTAGTATCGTGATGTTCGTCCTTAACAGGAGACTTTTTAACATCCAATATACCAGCGATGGCAGCGGAAATACCGTCATGTCGTTCATGATCAACTGGAATTATTTCAGTGTCAACGAAGAGTTAATACTTGTTCTTGCGGTAGGTTTCTGCGTGCTCTCCTTTTACAATATCCGCAGGATTGCTATGTATTTTGTAACCCTTGCCTGCTCCGCCTGGTCGGCGGGTCTTGTCCAGGCATTAGAGCTGATAAAAAACAGGGATGCGAAATACCTGTGGTCGTGTGTATCTGTGATTACTCTTGCTATTGTCTTTGTAGGACTCGCCTGCTACTCGGCATACGCTTCCTCGCAGAATAACAGGAAACAGATCAGCTTTACCGCACAACTTTATCGCACTCCCCTGTCAAACGCCCTGTTGTTTCTCCTTGGCCTTACTATTGTAGGCATGCCGGGATTAGGCACCTTTTTGGGTTGGGAACACCTCGTCCATTACGCTGCACCCATTGCCCCCCATACGGTGGTGAAGGGATTTTTTATCCTGAAACTAAATGCCATCCTGGTCGTCCTGTTTTATTTCAGCAATTTCCTCGGCCACCCTGATCACAAAGCGCAGGCGCTGCAACACTACAAGCGCGACACCCTGCATCTCCGCTGGGCACAGAGGCATACATAGGTGCAGAAGGGGTTTATTGAAAAAAAGATAGCTTTAAAAGGAATTGAAGAAGATATTAATATTTTAGAAAATTGATATAAAATGAAACCCTGGGCAAGTAAATCAAGACATATTTATGATGCTGAAGCGATGGGATTAAAATTGTATGGAACAACTGAATTACCTGATGTTAAACGTACGGCTTATATACAACAAAAATGCCGGGTAACATAACATGGTATTATTTTTCCCTGTCATCTAGAAAGGCGTTCATGTCTGCCCTTATCCGGGGTTCGTCCACCTCTTTGGCCTTGTTGTAACAGAGGATGCAGATATCGCCCTTCGTGGTAGTCATCTTTTTCCATTCATCTTTTTCTCCGAGGTAGCGACCACACTTCCAGCAATCAGCCATAGCAAATTCTCCTTATAATTTAACAAACACTTCAACAAATCGTTCTACAAGATAGGCAAGATATTCGATATCGATATACGCCTCTGCACTGCTGTCCAAAAAGAGTTTGCAACTGGCCGGAAACTCTTCATCGGCTTCCCAAAAGCACAAATATAATGGTATGCGTGGCAGGAGGTCAAAACGACAGACATGATCTGCCTTCATCTTGCCTTGAGCTTCCACTCCACCCAACTCTTTGCAGCGTACCTTCAGTCCGTTAATATTCATATTGAATGTTATGGCAATCTTATCTTCGGCACTGCGTTGAAATGCCTTTACATGCGAGGCAGTGTTTGGAAAATGTCCCAACGTGACCCAATCCCCTGTTAAAGGTTTATTTCCCTTTCTGCGTATATAATCATACATGATGATCTTTGACCACGAATCGTGACAATAGGCATCATTTTCAAATAAACCCTCCTTGCGCATCTCGTACGGCTTGTTTAACATCACAAGTCGTATCATTTCCCCGTCATTATTGGACTCGAAACAGCCGCCAATAGCGCTTGCCGCTTCCTTGAAGTTTGTATGTTTGGCCGCAACTTCCAATTCATTACTCACACGTTCATAGTTGTCATCCATGGTAATCGTGGTTTTCCCGGGAACGGATTCCATATTTTCTCTGGCAATAAAAGGGCAATCCCGTATATTGAGTTGTGCGTTTTTTACCTTAAGGGCAAAAGCCATGCAGGTAGGCACACCACACTTGCCACAATTTGTCCTGGGTAGTTTTTTGTATATCTCAATCATCGGTTTTTTGTAATAGTTCACCCCCGCCCTCGCTTTCTCCCGATGGGAGCGGCCAGGGGAGGGGCTGAACTGTATGATTTTTTCTTCAACTGCCTGAGCCAATGCCACGTTAGCTGATCTTTGTAAACATGGACTTCGGTGCGCCACAGATGGGACATTTATCGGGCGCAGCCTTTTCAACCGTGTTTCCACAGACCTGGCAAACATAGTAATCCACGGTCTCGTTCTTACCCAGATTTTGTAATGCCTTTTGGTAAAGGTCGGCATGGATTTTTTCCACCTTACAGGCAATCTCAAAACTCTGCAAGGCCTGTTTGTTTCCCTCTTTTTTTGCCTCCTCAATCATCTGAGGATACATCCTGGTAAATTCGTGCGTCTCCCCTTCAATAGCCTCCCGGATATTTTCTTTCGTACTCTTAATGCCGCCCATTACTTTCAAATGGTTGTGAGCATGCACTGTTTCTGCGTCGGCAGCAGCGCGAAAGAGCTTTGCTACCTCCTTAAACCCTTCTTCATCAGCCTTTTTGGCAAAAGCAAGGTATTTTCTGTTGGCCTGCGATTCACCCGCAAAGGCATTCTTTAAATTGTCCATCGTTGACATAGTGTTGCTCCTCTCTTCTTATTGAATTTTATCAGATTTATGCACAATAAAAAACTTTCTATTCACAGATAATTCCTTCGTTTTGTAATACTTGCTTACACCTTGTTATCACCTCGCTTTCATTTCCTGAGATATAAAAACTTACTTTTGCCCTCAGAGGAATATGGGGTTTTTCTGCAATTGCACCATTCAGCAGGCCTTCCTTTTGAAGAACACTCCCTGCATGTCTGGCCGTTCCACAATTCCCATCGATGATAGTAATTTTATCTCCTACGACGTTTACAATTTCCTTTTTTATTAAGACATAGTGAGTGCAACCCAGGACAATAGCTGAAATATCCTCTTTATTTACCGTGGAAAATACATGAGATAGATATGCTTCAATCTTTTGTCCACTAAGATAACCACGTTCAACGATCTCCACCAATCCTACGCAAGGGAGTGGAACAATCTCCGCCCGGTGTTTGTAATGATGTGCCAGGGCACTAAATTTTTTGCTACTCAACGTAAGAGGGGTGGCCATTACGAGTATTTTACCCGTGAGTCCAAGCTCCATGGCTGGTTTTAAGGCAGGTTCCATGCCAATCACCGGAAAGGGATACGTCCTTCGGATATCATTAATCGCAACGCTTGTGGCTGTGTTGCAGGCTACAACCAGGGACTTTACGCCCACAAGAGATAGGAATTCGGCTGCCTTTAAGGATAAAGAACGGACAACATCTTCCTGCTTGGTCCCGTAAGGGGAGTGAAGTATATCAGCAAAATAGGCAAACTCCTCACAAGGAAGTATCTTGATTATCTCGGCAAGAACGGAGATCCCCCCAATGCCGGAATCGAAGACCCCTATGGGTAATTTATTTCTTTCATTTTCCATGAAACTTGTTTTTATGAACACATAAAATTATGGGCAATGGGCATCCGTCTGCCCGATCCAAATGCCTTTGAAGTAACCTTGATACCCGGGGCAGCCTGTCGCCGCTTGTATTCATTCCTGTTTACCTTTCTGATAATCTCACGCACAATCTTTTCCTCAAACCCCATTCGAATAATTTCATCAATTCCCCTGACATCTTCCACGTATGCCTTCAGGATACTATCCAGTACATCGTATGGGGGTAAGCTGTCCTGGTCGAATTGATTGGGCCTCAATTCAGCCGAAGGGGGCTTGATGATGGAATTCTGTGGAATAATCTCTTTTTTCCGGTTTATATGCCTTGCAAGTTCATAAACCATGGTCTTTGGAACATCTGAGATCAGCGCCAGCCCGCCGCTCATATCACCGTACAGGGTGCAATAGCCTACGGCCAGTTCCGATTTGTTTCCCGTTGTTAAGACAAGGTACCTGTACTTGTTGGAAAGCGACATGAGGATATTGCTGCGGATGCGTGCTTGTAAATTTTCTTCGGCAATACCAAAGGAAGTTCCCTTGAATTCAGTCTGTAAAGTTTTCCGGTATGTTTCGAATGCGTCATTAATAGGTATAATCTTATAGGTAATACCCAGGTTCTGTGACAGTGTTACCGCATCATCGATGCTGCCTTGCGAAGAAAATTGGGATGGCATGAGCACCCCGATGACATTCTTCCTGCCCAGGGACTCTACAGCCAGTGCGGCAGTCACGGCAGAATCGATACCCCCGCTGAGGCCAATGACCACTTCCTTAAAACCACACTTTGTTACATAATCCCGAAGCCCGGCAATTAAGGCCATATGGATGGTTTCGATGGGAGAATAGGCGCGGGGTTGTATTTGTACTGCCGGATTTTCCATATCAACCACCATCAAGTCCTCTTCGAAGGCAGCAGCCTGGGCAATAAGCTTGCCCTGGGCATTTATTACAAGGCTGTTTCCATCAAAGACGAGATCATCATTGCCCCCCACCTGATTTACGTAAATAAAGGGAACTTTATATTTCATGGCATCGTGTATGAGCATACGCAACCGTATCTTATCCTGTTTTTCTACGGCAAAGGGCGATGAAGAGACATTTATTATGACATTAGCCCCGTGAGAGATAAGGTTTTCAATGGGGTCTGTTTCATACAGGGGACGTGGCCAAAATTCCTCGTCATTCCATATATCTTCACAGATAGATATACCCAACGTATAGTCCATAAATTTTACCGGCGAGATTATATATGCCGGTTCAAAGTAACGGCATTCATCAAAGACGTCATAGGTGGGCAGGAGTGACTTGTGATGAACGGAAATAATTTTTTGGCCTTGAATGAATGCAGCCGCATTGTGGACAAGCTTTCCATGGCGCCGTTCGTTTCTATCGACGAAACCTACAATGGCGGAAATGCCGGTTACGTGCCGGGTTATTTCGTTGAGGGCTTTCAGATTCTCATCGATAAATGCAGGGATATCAAGAAAATCCTTTGGTGGATAGCCTGTAACGGCCAATTCCGGGAAAACGACAAGGTCGGCATTTTGGCTCTTAGCACAATCTATGTATGAGCAGATTTTTTCGGCATTTTTTTGAAAGTCGCCCACCGTTTGATTAATCTGTGCCAGTGCAATTTTCATGTTTTTAATTTAATATGTAAGTGTGTCTTTAGCAAACAAATTTTGTAACAGTTTACCCACTCTCCCATGCGCCAATACCCTGTCAGGGTTTAAAACCCTGACAGGGTTATCCGGATAACCCCTTTACTTTATCCTTTGAAATGATTATTATAAAGGAAGAAGGGTAACCATTTGCCGTCTTAAAAACTGGCTGGCAGCGTAAGGGAATGAGAGTTTCCTGTCACACTGCAAACAACCGAGCAAACGGGCTTAGCAATTTAAAGGAATAGACCTGTCAGAAATCCGTATGATCCGTAGCACCGATCCCGATGTGATACGTCCTTACCTGAAAGACGCCTCTAACCTCATTGGAGGCCATGCAAGTGAGGTGGTTTTTCCGGAAGATGAAAAAGAGGTTGCTCAAACGCTGGAAGATGCTTGCCATACCAGGACACCGGTAACGGTCGCAGGAAACGGAACGGGCCTTGTAGGGGCAAGGATACCGTTCGGGGGAATCGTTCTTTCGACTGAAAAGCTGGGCGGATTGAGGCAAATTTATCAGGCCAACAGGAATTCTGGTTATGTCGTGACAGGGCCAGCTATTACTCTCAAAGTACTCCAGGAGGCCGTTTCTGCAAAAGGACTCCTTTACCCCCCTGATCCGACAGAACAGAGCGCCTTTCTTGGCGCCAGTGTTGCAACGAATGCATCAGGGGCGCGCACTTTTAAATATGGCGCTACTCGTAAATGGGTAAGGCGATTGAAGGTCGTGCTTGCGACAGGCGATATTTTGGAATTACGACGCGGGGAATGTATTGCCGATAGAGGAGATCGTCTTTTTTTGAAAGGTTCAAGGAACTTATTTGAATTGAAGTTACCCCACTATCAAATTCCTGAAATAAAACACTCCGCCGGTTACTATGTGGCTCCGGGAATGAGCGCCCTGGACCTTTTCATTGGGTCTGAAGGCACTTTAGGGGTAATTACCGAGATTGAGTTAGAATTAATTCCGAAACCACAGGCACTCTTCAGCGGTGTTGTCTTCTTTGACGCAGAGGAGCACGCCTGGCAGTTCGCAAACCAGGCGAGAGAGGATTCGATAAAAAATCGTGTCTCTCAAACAAAAGATCAGATCGATGCCAGCGCCCTGGAGTACTTTGACTCTCAGTCGCTTGATATCTTGCGCTCCGTGTATTCACAAATCCCCCCAAAAACCCAGTCAGCCATTTTCTTTGAACAGGAGATTCGATCTGAATCAAGGAAGAAGGTCGTGGAGGCATGGTTCCAGTTGTGCCAAAGCCGTCAAGCCTTGTTGGATCAGAGTTGGTTTAGCCAGAGCCCAAAGGAACACGCCGAATACCGCGTATTTCGTCATGCCCTCCCCGTTCTTGTTAACAGAATCTTACAACTGCATAATCAAACAAAGATCGGCACTGATTTTACCGTCCCCCATGAACATTTTTTTGATCTCTTTGAACTGTATCGCCAGAGCCTGAGGGATTCTGGCCTTCGGTATTGCATCTTTGGACACATTGCAGATGATCATCTTCATGTAAATCTCCTGCCGCAAAACGCACAGGAAGCTGGCCGGGGCTGGCAGATTTACCGTAAGATAGCCCTTCGGATTATTCAGTGGGGAGGCACCATTTCCGCCGAGCATGGCGTGGGCAAGATCAAAAGGGAATACCTTCTGGACATGTTTGGCGAATCAGGACTCAGGGAGATGGCCTTAATCAAAACGAAACTCGACCCATGCGTGATTTTGAACAGGGGAAATATCATTCCGGAAGAGTTCTTAGACCGCAGATGAGTTTATCTCTGAAAGGAGAGTATGCATGATAAGAAGCTGCACACCCACCATTTTTCCCCGGACCATGCCGGTTGTTTTCCTGTTCTTCATGGTAAGTTGTGCGCCGGTTATATCGAAGCAAGTCAGGGAACAAGTGAGACCGGAAGTTACCTTTACAGAGGTGTTCAATGATCCCCAACGGTACAAAGGTCAAATGATCATCGTAAGCGGGATCGTCATCAAGACCGAGAATACCGAAGAGGGGACACTTATACAAGTATTACAGCGCCCCCCGGGTTTCCGTGGGAAGCCGAAAGACGTGGATGAAACCGGAGGGAGATTTCTGGCGCTTGACAGCCGTTACTTAGATGCGACGGTATTTACTGAGGGACGAGCGGTTACCATCGCAGGGAAGGTTCAGGGAAAGAGGGTATTGCCTTTGGGAGAGACAGAGTACACCTATCCACTGATTTATGTGAAAGAATTATACCTCTGGCCAGCCGAAAGAAATCCTTATCCTCCTAATCCTTCATGGCATATCGGCTTTGGCTTTGGACATTTTTACTGACATGCAGCGCAGGGACGAAGCATTTACTATAATCGGCATAAATACTTCCATACAAAAACAGCAAATGCTTCTCCCCTGCTTTTTCAAAAAACAATTGTCTCTGAAATGGAGGGAGATATAAAAATGATAAAAAGAGATAAAGGCTCCATCTTTCCATATTCAATGCTGATTCTATTGTTAATATTGATCGCCGGCTGCGCACCGGTTATATCGAAACAGGTCAGGGAACAAGTGAGACCGGAAGTTACCTTTACGGAGGTGTTCAATGATCCCGAACGGTACAAAGGTCAAATGGTCATTTTCAGCGGTGTCATTGTTGATGCCAAAAATACCAAAGAAGGAACTTTATTGCAGGTGTTACAGCGTCCGGCTGGTTACCGTGGGCAACCTAAAGACGTTGATGAAACCGGAGGCAGATTTCTAGCCCTTGACCGCCGTTACTTAGATGTAAATGTATTTACAAAAGGACGATCAGTTACCGTTGCAGGGGAGGTTCAGGGAAAGAGGGTTCTCCCTCTGGGTGAAATAGAATACAGTTATCCACTGATCCATGTTAAAGAATTATATCTCTGGCCGGTTGTAAAGCAATACCGTCCTCCTTATCCCTCGTATTATTACCACCCTGATTCTTGGTGGTGGCATGACCAGGTTATCATTGTTAAACCCAATAAATGTACCAAAGGGAAAGAATAACAACATCCTATGACTCCAGCAGTTTTGTAAAGTTAATTTTGTCTTTTTCATTGAATTTTTACAAGTTCCTTCCTTAAAAAAGGGGTTGTATATGCCATGAAGCAACATTCATGGAATAAACTATATGATAAAACATTGGCAAAATTTTGTCGATCGTGAGGCGCTAAGCACCTATATTTTTGCCTTCAATAATGCCCTTACCTTTTGCAAAGCCTTGCCATATACCCTCCGTCCCCTGCATTCGCAACGGGCAAATAGTACTCCTCGGTTTCAAGGTAAAATTGGGGTTCTCTGCCGATAAATTTCCTTATCACCTCATGGTTTTCTTCAGGCTCGATACTGCACGTACTGTATACTAAACAACCGCCAGACTTTAGCAGAGAGGCGCCCGTTCTTAGCATCGAGAATTGGAGCAATGCCAGTTTATTGATATCTTCCTCTTTTAGCCGCCATCGGGCCTCCACACGGCGTGAAAGTACCCCTGTATTAGAACACGGTGCATCGATGAGCACCCTGTCAAAAGCACTATGAAAAGGCGCCCTGTCTTCGGATGCGTCACCGCAAACAAGGGGAACATTATGAATCCCCATCCGCAAGCAATTCTCTCTGATCGACTGCAGACGTTTTAATGAAATATCCATCGCATACATCCTGCCCGCCTCCCCTAAGAATTCTGCAATATGTGTCGTCTTCCCACCAGGCGCTGCACACATGTCCAACACGGCATTTGATTTTTCTACCTTAAGGAATTGCGCCACCTTCATGGCAGATATATCCTGCACAAAAAATAATCCTTTCGCAAATCCTGGAATTTCCGGGACGGCAATATCCTCAACAACGACTGCTGTATCGAAGGTGTGTGCACTGATACCCGCCTTATCCAGCAACACGAGAAATTCCGGGGTGGATATTTTCCTGTGATTGATGCGAAGAAATATCCGGGGAGGAAGGTTGTTGGTTTTACATATCTCAATAGCCTTTTCCTTTCCATACCTGCTGATCCACCGTTTTACCAGCCATTCAGGATGACTATAAAGAATTGCTACGGAAGAAGCGGGATGTTTATGTGGGTCGGGGAAGATCGGATGGTGAAAGGTACACCACGTGTTCCCCTTCCTGTACAAGGCCTTTTGCAGATCGGTAACATCAGGCCCTTGCACAGATTTATCTTGTATACTTCTTTCAATGGATCTGAGAATGGCATTCGTAAACCTGACCGCATCCCCGCGGCGGACTAATTTTTTTACCATCTCTACGGATGTATTTACTGCGGCTGAAATGGGGATTCTGTCTAAATAGACGATTTGATAGAGACCCGCACGCAGGGCATATAATACCCAGGGTTCTATCCTGGTAAGCGGAATCTTTGAAAAAAAGGAGATGAGGGTATCGAGGGGTAACCGATGGCGAATAACGCCGTTTACTAATTCTGTAAGGAGTTTTTTGTCACGCTCAGACAAATCACCGTGTGAGCACCTTTCAGAAGTGAGTTCCTGAGCAAAAACTTCCTTTTCGTCAACCTCTCTCAGGATACGAATGCATTCATAACGGACATCATTCTTTTGTGAGGAATTTTTCAATCGCCTCTTTTACCTCATCCAGATACACATCCGTGTCCTTGCAATATCCGTGAGGTCTGAGATTGGGCACCGCAAATATTGCCTTAGACATTGCCGCCATCAAACCCGTCCTGAGTTCCTTCTCGCAGGCAATAGCGATTACGCCGTGAATGTCTTCATCCATTACCCTTTGAAGGGCAGCGCGCCCCCCGCTGGCAAGGGTGATATGAACCCCGTACTTTTCAGAAAATTCCAACAAGTCCTTGATTTTGCATTTCCCGCAGCGTTTACATTCGTTCAGGTCGTTTTTAACGTTTTGTTTACACTGCGAATTTTGAATGCAATGGGGAAACAGAATCAGTAAATTCTTTGGAGAACACTTTCTCTTACGAAATTTCATCATAAGGTTATTGATAGAAACAACTTGCTTATCAATAAATTCCATAGTACCTACCTTTGTATAAATGTTGAATTGGATGATAGAAACATATCGTGAACTGTTATTTTATGACCACGTAAATATTCCTGCACATTCATCGCACGCTTCCCCTCGGGCTGTAATTGCATGATACAAATAAGGCCGTCTATGGCAGCCACATGGATCCCACAAGAAGCAATCTCAATCACCGTTCCGGGGTCAAGAGATGTTTGCATTTTTAATGCATTGTGAATTTGTGTCTTCCGGATAATGATTCTTTTCTTTTCTTGGGAGCCGTTTCTTACATAATAGGTATAAGCTCCCGGTGATGGGGTCATACCACGCACCTGGTTATGAATTCTTTGTGCCTTTTGAGACCAGAGAATTAATCCGCTTTCCTTTTCCAGTTTGGGTGCAAAGGTTACCTCTTTTTCGTCTTGTTTTGTGTACGCAGCCTTTCCTGTTTCTACAAGGTTTAATGTCTCAATCAACAGCTCCGCACCCATAGATGACAGCCTTTTTTCAAGCTCTCCTGCATTCTCTTCCGGAAATACCGGTGTCGTCTTCTGAGCAATAATGTCACCGGCATCCATTTTCGCGGTCATAACTACTGCAGTAACACCGGTGACGGTCTCACCCTGGATTATTGCCCAATTAACAGGGGCAGCCCCGCGAAATTTGGGCAATAAGGAGGCGTGGATATTAACGCATCGATATCGTGGAAGATGTAAAATCGGGCTTGATAAGAATTGTCCGAAGGCAACAACGACGATACAATCAGGTAAAAGATATTGGAGTTGTTTTACAACCGTTTCATCATTAACATTCATCGGTTGCATAATTTTTAATCCCAATTCTTGCGCCTTTTCCTTTACCGGTGAAGGCATGGGCATTTTACTTCTCCCTTTGGGTCTGTCCGGTTGTGTAACAACAGCAATGATTTTGTGTGCCGACGTTGCCAGAGAGCATAAACTGGGAACCGCAAATTCAGGCGTTCCCATAAAGACCACATTCATTGTTCAATACACCAGCCTGTGTTCATAATCTGCCTTTTCCCATAACGGTACAACCATTACTCACACAGGAACTTTAGCGCTTTTATATACCTGCTCGAATTCTTTTAACTGATGTGATATAGCCAGACGATTTGAAGGGCTCATCTTGTCGATGAAAAGCTCCCCGTTGAGATGGTCCAGTTCATGCTGCCATGCGCGTGCGGCCAATCCTTCTGCCTCTATCTCTAATTCCTGTCCTTTGAGGTTATAAGCGTGTGCCTTAATCCGCTGAGCCCGAATAATCTTGCTCGTAATGCCTGGAAAACTTAAACAACCCTCTTCTTTATTCAACTCTCCAATTTCTTCTACGATTGTTGGATTGATAAATACCTTTTCTCCATGACTGGACCCATCAACGTCAATAACAAATAATCGGACAGGCCACCCCACTTGCGGCGCAGCAAGTCCAACACCATGAGCTTGATACATTAATTCCATCATTTCTTCTGCCTTTTTGCATACTTCTTTATTAATCTCACTGAGCGGTGCTGCCCTTTGACGCAGTATTGGATCTGGATAGGTGACAATATTCATTAAAGTAATTTCTCTCATGTAAAACTGCGATATAATTTTGTTATGTACTATACTAAAAAAGGACATGGAATGCAAGCCTCTTTCTTTTCTCCAAAGACGTTCTTTTCTCTTGAATGTCAAAGAAATGACCACTATAATTGATCGAATCGTATATGAAAATCCATCGATTCCATTTCATCGACACATTACCAGTGGAATGCAAAACAACCTGACGAAAGAAAAGCCTTTATCCGATATTGATTTTGCCAAGGATGTGCTATTCCTTGAATCAGAAGCGATAAAAAATCTGATCAACCGTCTCGATTCCCGTTTTCAAAAGGCAGTCGATTTGATCTTTCATTGCAATGGCCGGGTGGTAGTTACCGGCATTGGAAAGGCTGGGATTATTGGTCAGAAGATTTCCGCAACACTGGCCAGTACGGGAACCCCATCATACTGGATTCATTCTTCGGAGGCAAGGCATGGCGACCTTGGGCGTGTCGTTGCGGATGACATCGTTCTGGCGCTTTCTAACAGCGGCGAAACAGAGGTTGTCACCCTCTTACCCTTTGTAAAACTGATTGGGGCAAAGGTAATTGCCATAACGGGAAACAATAAGTCTTCTCTTGCCCAGCACAGCGACATTGTTCTTGACATTGGAAAGATTGATGAGCCGTGCCCTTTAGGTCTTGCCCCATCCGCAAGTTCAACTGCCATGCTCGCCCTCGGTGACGCCCTAGCCCTTACGCTATTTAGAAAACGGAATCTCAAAAAAGAAGACTACGCCTTCTACCATCCGGGCGGCGATCTCGGAAGAAAATTACTCACGGTAGAAATGGTTATGAGAAAGGATGAAGAGAATCCTGTGGTTAACGAGAACATTCCCTTGTTAGATGCCCTTAATATCATGACGGAAACGATAGGCAAACCTGGGGCCGTGAGTGTTGTTGATAGTAATAATAAACTGGTTGGGTTTTTTACCGATGGCGACCTGAGAAGGCATTTGAAAAATGGCATATCATTTTTGAAGTGCAGTGTAAAAGAGGTTATGACGCGGGAGCCAAAGGTTGTCCATGCCCGCTGTTTAGTCGCTGAGGCCTATAAGACACTCAAAGATTACAAAATCGATCAACTCCCCGTGGTTGATGATTCCAACAGACCCGTTGGAATCATCGATGTGCAGGATTTACTGGAGGTAGGATTTTAAATTTACCTTGATAAAAAAGATAAAGCTCGTCATTGTTGACGTTGATGGTGTTTTAACGGACGGAACTATTTCTATTGATTCCCAGGGGGTTGAAACGAAGGCATTTCACGTCCTTGATGGCACGGGTATCTCATATCTCCATCGCGCAGGCATTAAAACGGCCATTATCAGTGGAAGAAATAGTAGCGCGGTAATCCATCGGGCGAAGGAATTGAATATTGGGGATGTGTACCAGGGGGTTATGATTAAATTAGACGCTTACAAACAGCTATTGGGAAAATATGCGCTCCGGGACGAAGAAATATGTTACATTGGCGATGACCTCATAGACCTCCCCGTACTCTATCGCGTGGGATTTCCGGTTGCAGTCGCCAACGCCTGCCCACTTGTCAAAAAGCATTCAGCTTACGTTACCAGGACAAAAGGAGGTTGTGGTGCGGTGAGAGAGGTTGCAGAAAAGATACTCAAGTTCCAGGACAAATGGCATCTCATCATGGAACGGTATCAGAAACCTGCTACATAAAAATGGTAATTAATTAGGCCTTCGCCAACTTTTTATTATAAGGTTAAACCCACCCCCTGAATCCCCTCCCAGGAGGGGACTAAAGAAGTCCCCTCTTGAGAGGGGGTTGGGGGTGTGTAAGGCAGTAGCAGAGAAGTTTGAAATTCCTGTACATAAATATAGTTTAGACAACCATAAATGAAGGGTGTTCTTATTTTCATACTATCATGACCATACGAAGATATATACTCATTGGTATTCCTGTTGCCTGTGTTCTCTCCATCATCGTATCGCTTGCTATAAACAAGCAGAACAGAGAGACTGAGAATCGGAGGGAAAATCCTTCACCACAGAAACAGGTGCATACTACAACGGGCACAGAAACGGTAACACAAACGATACAGGGTTTATTCATGCCGAATTATGACAAAGAGGGGAAAGAGGTTGTCGTTATGCGTGGTGAGAGTACCTTCCTGCTAAAGGATAATGTCTACAAAATTATCGCTCCGGAAATTGAGGTCATGGACTCTGCAGATACGGTAGATGGAACGCAGTCTGTTTTCATTACCTCTGACACCGGAGAGATGAGCCAGACCTCTGAGGAGGGCTATCTCTCCGATAATGTCGTTGTTCATCTCGACCCGGAGACCAAGCTTAATACAGACTATCTGAGGTATTTGCCTGAAAAAAAGTTTGTGTACACTGACGATCCCGTTACCATCAATGGGAAGGGCATAAAAATTACAGGACAGGGCTGCGAGATCGATCTTACGAATAAAAAGATGTGGATTAAAAAAGATGCAGAGATGGAAATGGACGGCGTTAAAAACGACCTCTTTTTCCTGTCCCCGGAGACCACTTCAGAAGACGTACAAACTCCTTCAGATGAAACCGCTCCGAAAGAAACGCCACTTGAAAAAACCTTTATCCGATCCAGCGGGCAACTCGTATTTGACAGACAGCCCGATGCAAATATTATGACCTTTAACGACAATGTCGAAGTAAAGAAAGGCAGTTCGACCGTTTTTTCAGACAAACTCGTCGTTTTTCTTGATCCGGAAACGAAGAAAACGAGGCAGGCAATAGCCAGTGGAAATGTGCTTGCATCGCAAGGAACAAAGATCGCCAAGGGGAATTTCCTGACATGGGATGTCAATACCCAGAGCGCAATATTGGAAGACGCTCAAAAGGCAGAGTTTGTTGAAAACGACCTGAATATCGATGCCCTGAAAATGATCTTCTATAAAGATACCGGCAAGATAGATATACCCAGTTCAGGCAGCCTGAGGGCTAAAATGAAACACAAAAGAAGGGCATTGGCTGAAACCGGGAAAACCGATGACACTATTCGTGTAAAATGGGAAGGAAAAATGAATTTCCAGGAAGACACACGGGAGGCCAGTTTCGAAAAGAACATAGAGGTCAGAAAGGAAAATTCTACCCTGTTATGCGACAATCTGAACGTGACGTTTGGCGATGGTGATTATAATCTGCAGACTATGAAGGCTACCGAAAAAATCCATATCGTTGATAAAAGAGGCAACCTGTTCAACGAGGCCGTTGGCGACCACGTCACATGGGATGCAAAAAATAAAGTGACTGTCTTAAGAGGAAAACCTTTTGCCTTGCTGAGAGAAGGAAACAAAAGGCAAATTCTTGCGCCCAGGGTTTTGTTTTATGAAGAGGGAAGCAAGGTCCTGTGTGAGGGCAAGGGGAGTTTGTATGAAAGAGAAGACGAAAAACTTCCCAATGAAAATGCCGGAGAAACCGACATGAAGGTTAATTGGTCTAAAAAAATGCTTTATAATGATGCATTAAAAAAAGTGAGCTTTTATGGAGAGGTAGAGGCCGTGAAGGATGGGCAGAAATTGAACGGCGACCAAATTGATGCCTATCTGGACCAGAACAATAAAATAAGTAAAATCATCGCCACGGGCAATGTCTATTTTTTTAGTGAGAGCCTGAGTGGGAGTGAGGGATTGGGGACACTCTTCACCTGGGATTTGATTAAAAATGCAGCCATGTTAACAGGCAACCCAAAAGCGGAATTACGAAAAGATGGCTCACGAACTTTTTCGGAAAAGGTTTACTTTAATATGGCTGAAAACCGGGTCACATGGGAAGGCAGGCCACACTGGCAACTCATTACAAAGGAAACAAAAAATTAAGATAAATAAAGCCATGCGCTATATTCCCATTATTACTTCATGCTTAGCAATCTTCCCGTCAATACCGGTTTTTTCAGAAGACGCAAAGCAGGTTGAAATTTTTGCACATCATGGCGTGTTAGAGGATGTGCCGGAAAATACCTTTGCTGCATTAAAGAGGGTCGTTGAGCTGGGTATCGACGGGATTGAAGTGGACATTCGGCAAACAAAGGATAATCAGCTTGTATTGATGTGTGATGAAACGATCGACAGAACGACAGACGGGAAAGGACATGTAGACCAGCTATCATATGCTGAATTACAACAATACGATGCCGGTTTGTGGCGTGGCTCTGAGTTCGGGAAAGAACGAGTGCCCCTGCTCTCAGACGTTCTCCAATTTTGTAAAATCAACAACCTCACATTAATCCTGAATGTAAAACAAACTTGTTTAGAAAAACAGGTATTGGACCTCGTCAAGTCATGCGGAATGTCTTCACAGGTATATCTGTGGGGGACGTTGAGAAATTCAAACACAGAGGATGCGGAATCCTATGGAAAAGAACTCGTTTTTATATCCCCGGAGGAGATGAAAGAAGAAAGGATTAACAGCATACACGAGGAAAAAAAATATGCATTCTCGGTTATCCTTGAGAGCGATACCAGAAAGGTCGTAAAGGATCGCATCAGGATAGGAGTGGATGTTATTCTGGTTGATTATCCGTGCGTCGCCATGGATATACTGGACATCAAAAGCCAGATAACTTCCCGTAAAAAGCCAAAAAACAGAGCGGTTGTCAGTCCACGACAAGAGACAAGCAATAATACACCTTACCTGCAAGAGCAAGTAAAAAATTTGGTAAAAACCATAGAGGATACAGATTATGATAAGGCGAGGACTGCCGCTATGGCGCTAATGGTATTACCACGGCAACACACGGTATCTCCCCTCGTAAAACTCCTCAGGAATAAAAATCCACAGGTAAAACAAAACGCCGCCTGGGCGCTTGGATTTTGCGGGGATGGTAGTATATCGGAATACGTACAAGCCCTTCTCAAAGATAAAAATCCTATGGTGCGCAGGGAAGCAGTTCTTGCGCTAAAACGGATGGGGGCAATACAATCGGTTCCGGCGCTTAACGGGGCATTGAAGACCGAAACCGATCAGGGAGTCAGATATGATATCGCAAGGACATTGGGAACACTTGGAGACCAGAGTTCGGTTTTTCCGTTGACTACTGTCCTCCTGAAAGAAAAAAGCTGGTATGTCAAGAGCGGCTGCGTTGAGGCATTGGGACATATTGGCAGCGACAAGGCTATGGAGACCCTTGCCAGGATACTGGTCACTGATGGCGGGGAAGATGCTGCATGGACGCGTACAAAGGCCGCATGGGCATTGGAAGCAATTGGCGAAGAATCCGTCCCCTTTTTGACGAGCGCTTTGTGCGATAATGAAGAAGCAACAAGGCGCAGGGCGGGATGGGCGCTGGTAAAGATCGGTACTCCTGCCGTAAAGGCATTAACCAGTTCATTGCGTGAAATTAATAAGCGCGCACGGGAACGTGCAGCCCTGACACTCGGCTGGATTGGGAATGAAAGCGCGGTTACTTCACTCATTTGGGCGCTCAAGGATAAGGAACCTTCCGTCGTGAGCGCAGCGGCCTGGGCGTTAGGCAGGATTGGTAATCCCCAGGCGCTTTCTGCATTGCAGGAGTTCGTCAATAACGAAAACCATGATATCCGGGAAAATGCAATCGAGGCCATGGAAAGAATCATGGCACAGAAAGAAAAAACGGCCTCTTATAAAACGGGTGCACAAAAACCATAACGCGGCATAACCGCAACCAAATCCCTGCTCAACACGTGCAGGGACAAGACAACCATCCCTTGATCTCTCTTTCGACTGAGCGCTCACGACGAAGTCCGCAAGATTGAACCAGCCATGAGCACTCTCTTCCTTGCGGGAAGCGGGCCTGGGTGAGGGGAAATTTTTGCACCAGGAATATGAAACTTTAGTTGATTAATACACCATTTTTCAATAATATAGTATTTTTAATTTGCATGAAAAATACTTACGAAAGGTTTTGTTTTGATGAAACGCAGCATGGTATACCTTGTGGGCGCTGGCCCGGGTGATCCGGGACTTATTACCGTAAAAGGTCTGGAATGTATTAAAAGAGCCGATGTACTCATTTACGATTACCTGGTAAACGTCGATCTCCTTAAAGTCGCCAGGCCCAATGCAGAATTTATCTATGTCGGTAAACAGGGAGGCGCTCACACCCTTGAGCAGGAAGAGATTAATGCGCTCCTTGTCAAAAAGGCTTTGGAAAATAAAGTAGTAACCCGGTTAAAGGGTGGAGACCCTTACGTCTTCGGACGCGGTGGGGAAGAGGCGCTGGTGCTCCATGAAAATCATATACCTTTTGAGGTAGTTCCTGGTATTACCGCAGCCATCGCAACCCCGAACTATGCCGGCATTCCAGTCACCCATCGCGACTTTACCTCTACCTTTGGATTAATTACCGGACACGAAGACCCCACAAAAGATGAAAGCTCCATTGATTGGGCAAAGATAAGCACGGGTATTGGTACCCTTGCCTTTTATATGGGGATCAAAAATCTCCCTTACATTACTGAACAGCTCATGAGGCATGGCCGTTCCGAAGACACCCCGGTTGCAGTAATCCGGTGGGGAACCACACCACAACAAAAAACGGTGACAGGGACGCTGGGTACGATTGTACAAAAGGCGAAAGAGATAAAACCTCCTGCGATAACCATCGTTGGTGAAGTGGTAAAACTCCGCGAGCAACTCAACTGGTTTGAAACCAGGCCGTTGTTTGGGAAGACAATCGTCGTAACACGTTCGAGAGAACAGGCAAGTGAGTTTGCCGATCAACTATACGAGTATGGAGCACAGGTCATTGAATTCCCCACTATTGAGATTGCAAAACCAGATACCATTCAACCCCTGGATGAAGCCATAAACGACATCCAATCCTATGGCTGGCTCGTCTTTACCAGCATCAACGGCGTGGACGCCTTCTTCCAACGCTTGTTAGAATTGGGAAAGGACATCCGGGACCTGAAAGGCATCAAGGTATGTGCCATAGGTCCTGCAACTGAAGACGGCATTAAAAAATATTACCTAAAGGTCGATTGCAGACCACCCAGGTATGTCGCGGAATCTGTGGTAGAGGAATTAAAAAAGGTCACAACGATACAAGGCGAACATTTCTTGCTGCCAAGGGCTGATATTGCACGAAGTTTTCTCCCCCAGGAACTCCTGAAATTAGGGGGAAAGGTGACCGATCTGGTGGCGTATAAGACCGTTATGGCACAACCAAAAGATATCAATCTTCTTGATAAAATCAAGAACGGCGATATTCATATTATTACCTTTACCAGTTCATCAACGGTAAGGAATTTCATAGAAATCCTCGGCGAGAAAAACATTGCGGCATTGAATGGAAATGTCCAGTTTGCCAGCATTGGACCCATTACCACACAAACCGCGGAGGAGATGGGACTTCGCATCACGATTAAGGCCGATGAATATACCATTCCCGGGTTGGTGAATGCCATCCTGGAAAGCGTTACTTCCGGCACAGAAAAAACTTAATCGATTGTTAAGTTCACGTAAAGGAATTGTGCCTCCCCCTGTCCCTCTCGAGAGGGGGATAAAGGGGGAGGTTTCCCCTCACTGAGGGGAACAACCATCTGTCCCCCGCTGGCGGGGGTGAGGGGGTGGAATTTTGTCGTAAAAAAAGTGTACGTGTAAGTTGCCGAAGGTCCGATTAAAGAAAACGACAGAACCTTGCAGTGAAAATCCATTTCATTTCTCCTTAAATTATATTGAATTTTCTGCCTCCTTCATTGACCAGAGACTCATACATATTAATCCGGAAAACCCGCACCTCACCATCGTCCACAGGGTCTGATATCATTGAATTAAGGCAAACGGCTTTTCTCTTCGGGGGAAAATAATGCAAAAAGTAAAAACCAGGATACATGAGATTTTAAATGGAGTATCAACCGAAGACGCACATGCAGGGATATTCCATGTCTTCATCATAACCTTGATTTTCCTCAACGTATTTGCCGTCATCCTGGAAACCGTAGAAAGCCTTTCATCCCGATATGCGATTTTATTCAAGGCGTTTGATACATTTTCCGTGTTTGTATTTACGGTTGAATACCTTCTCCGCTTATGGAC
Source organism: Candidatus Brocadia sp. (assembly GCA_013360945.1). Lineage (GTDB taxonomy): Bacteria > Planctomycetota > Brocadiia > Brocadiales > Brocadiaceae > Brocadia. The sequence continues at coordinate 3,897 of JABWAQ010000042.1, read as the reverse complement.
TTGTACTACTGATAAGAGATTTCGTGGTACTATAAAAGGAAGACTCCGGTTTGCCGTAAACCCTTTTGCCCTTGTGGATTTGATGGCTATTTTACCATTTTACGTCCCCATGTTCCTCCCGCTTGATTTACGGTTCATAAGGGCATTACGGCTCTTCCGCCTGCTTCGTATCTTAAAAATGGGGCGATATTCTGACTCTTTAAGGACGCTGGGAAACGTGCTGAATGAAAAAAAGGAAGAGCTCCTCATAGCGATATTTGCAGTATTGATTCTGTTGGTAGTGGCCTCAAGCTTCATATACTTTGTTGAAAACGCTGCCCAACCCGAGGCGTTCTCCAGCATACCTGAGGCAATGTGGTGGGGCGTGGCCACCTTAACCACGGTTGGCTACGGCGACATTTACCCGATAACTTCTTTGGGAAGGTTTTTGGGTGCAATCGTAGCTATTTTAGGGGTTGGAACAATTGCGATACCCGCAGGAATACTAACCTCTGGCTTCGCCAGGGAAATTCAGAGAAAATACGGGAAAAGAGACATATGCCCACACTGCGGGAAAGACATGAATGAACCGCCAGAAAACTCGTCGAACAACGGATAAATGTCGCAAAGGAAATCATCATGAAATGTGGATTCGAACTACGGCTCTGATCCATACTACACAGTATTTTCCGGGTAAGGGTGGATTAAGCCTGCCCTGAGGTTACAAAGGGCACAGCGAATCCACCGCATTGAAATTTCCTGACAGAGAAAAAAGGTAAAAGTTATAAATCGGTCGACCTAAACCATGATACGCAAGGCATTACTTCTCAAAATTTTCGATGCTGCTTACATGCAAAGATGGAACGATAAGATACGTCCTATAGAGTTAATAGAACTGGATAAACAAGCGCACAAGATGGTAATTGCTTATTTTGTAAGTAAATTCGAGGAATACAAGCAGGATTTTAACTGGATAGACATCATCGAAGGGGGAATTTTTGAACTTTTACAGCGCATTGTCATTACTGATTTAAAGCCGCCAATTTTTTATAAGATAAAGGAAGATGCGGATAAATACAGGCAATTAAACGAGTGGGTTTATAAGGAATTGGAATTCATTCTATCGCCTTTAGGCAGGGATTTCTGTGAAAGATTTTGCAGTTATTTTTTAAGGAGTGATGACACGTTAAATAAAAGGATTTTAAGCGCCGCCCACTTTTATGCCACGAAGTGGGAGTTCAACATTATTGAACATGCAAATCCCCATGGCTACGAGATAGATACTATAAGAAAAGATTTACAGGAAAAACAGGAACGATACTACGATTTAAAAGGTGTGGATCAATTGACAAAGCATTCAAAATATAAAAATTTCATCGATTTGTGCGGTCAACTCAGATTCCAATCACGATGGGCTCATCTCCACAGAATACCAAAGACTTCCGTTCTGGGGCATTCGTTATTTGTTGCGATACTTTCTTATCTCTTTTCACTGGAAATAAAAGCATGCAAAAGAAGTTGTATTAATAATTACTTTACCGGCTTGTTTCATGACCTGCCGGAAGTCCTTACCAGAGATATCATATCTCCTGTAAAAAGGTCGGTCGAAGGACTCAGCGACCTGATAAAAGGATATGAGAAAGAGCAGATGGAGAAAGAAGTATATGGTCTGATTCCGGAGGAATGGCATCCGGAAATCAAAATGTTTACTGAAGACGAATTTGACAGTGTTGTGACAATAAACGGGAAAAAAGAAAAATTCAGCAGCAAAGAGATCAACGAGACGTATAACGATGACAGGTTCAATCCGAAAGACGGGGAACTTGTTAAGGCAGCCGATAGTCTCGCCGGGTTCATAGAGGCATCCGTAGCGATACGGAATGGAAGCGCAAGTCCGGAACTTCAATATGCGAAACTATCAGTAAAAAAGCAGTATGAAAGATTTAACATTGCAAATATAAATTTTGGAGAAATCTATGCGGATTTTGACTGAGGAAATTCAAAAACTACATGGAAAACAACCGAAATGCCCCCACTGCGGGAAGGACATGAATGAACCACCAGAAAAATCGTCGAACAGCGGATAATTGGAAAGAGAGAAGATGTATGAAATGCGCGCCCCCTAACAGTATATTTGCCATTTGCCATGAAAAACATTTACAAGCAGCCGTTTCACTCCCGTTTAATACGATTATAAGTTATTATACAAGAAGCTCTCTCCTGTCATTGCAGGGCAAGAGGTGTCGAGGTTAAAAATGTTCAAACCAGATCAACCAATTCAATCCTACAAAGAAGATATCCTGGGTAGAAAATCATTCGCACAATCACTTGGCAATGCTATTCTTAATTACAAAGAAAAAGACAGTTCGTAGGCCAATACACTGGAATTCTTAAGGATGTTACAGAAACTACTGGCACTGCTTTAAAAACTTGGGGTGATCACAAAGAGAATGATTTGGATGGCATACGTAAAGAATTAAACGATTTGTTAGCTAAACAGCCTAACAAAATTATTGTTGTCATTGATGACATAGACCGTATCAGCAATGCCGAGATTCGGCAAATTTTTCAATTAATAAAATCACTCGGGGAAAATAATGACATACGACCCGGACAAACACCACCGCAAATCAATCCGGTTAAAGGAATATGATTATTCCCGGTCAGGCACATATTTTAAACGATATGTACACATAACAAAGAATGCATTCTTGGCGATGTAATACATGGGAAATGCGACCAAATGAATACGGTATGATTGTTGAAAACAAATAGATAAAAACGGTAGAAATACGTTCAAATGTTATCATAGATAAATACCTTGTGATGCCGAATCATCTGCATGGAATAATCATAATTTTGGATGATGGTAGGGACACGGTGCACTGTGTCCCTACATGTGAACAATTCGGCAGACCGACCTCCAATTCCATCCCAACGATAATGCGGTCACTCAAGGCGGTGACAAAAAAACGGACTAACGAAATATGAAAACACTCCTTCCATGAGACAGATTCTTCATATCGATATGGATGCATTCTTTGCGGCGGTTGAGCAAAAGAGACACCCGGAACTGACAGGAAAGCCCCTGGTAATCGGGGGTAACGGGGATCCCACCAAACGCGGCGTGGTATCAACGGCATCCTATGAAGCCAGAAAATTCGGGATACATTCCGCAATGCCATTACGAACTGCATATCAACGATGTCCCCATGCCGTCTTTCTCCCCGTGGATTATGAGGAGTATTCAAGGGTATCTCAAGAGATAAAGGGCATCCTGAGAGAATCCAGCCCCATCATGGAAGACGTCGGGATTGACGAGGCATTCCTTGATATATCCCGGACAGATAAACCCGCAGAGGAGATTGCACAAGAGATTAAACGTAAGATCAGGCAGGAAACAGGTCTTACCTGCTCCATAGGCATTGCGCCCAATAAACTCCTTGCAAAGATTGCCTCCGACATGCAAAAGCCGGATGGACTCACCATAATCACCGGGGCGGACATCGAGGGTCGTATATGGCCGCTCACGGTAAAAAAACTCCCGGGGATCGGCCCAAAGACAGAGGCGTACCTGAACGCGATGGGCATCAACACCATCGGAGAACTTGCCTCATTATCCCTTGATGAGCTTATTGAGAGGTTGGGAGAATCCCACGGGAGATATCTCTACGAGGCATCAAGGGGCATAGACGAAAGTCCCCTTATTACCCATTGGGAGCCAAAATCTGCCAGCAAGGAGATCACCTTTGAACGGATGTTCACCTCATGACAAAAAACAAAAAAGCCGTAAAAGCCTTATATTTACTGGTTTTTTCTGTGAACAGGAAGTTTTTTCCTCGTGACCACACGGATATTCCGGTCCGGCAATGCCTCTGGCAACTTTATCTGCAATGCCTCCAATAGTTCCTGTGATTG
>JABWAQ010000041.1 GCA_013360945.1 Candidatus Brocadia sp. | reverse complement strand
GGGTGGTTTTCCCGGAGCCGGAAGGTCCTTTGAATATCACAAAGCTCTTTTTCGTGATTTCTAAAGTAATATCCCGTATGGCACGTACTTCGTGTTGAGAATGGCTGCTATAATATTTACTTAAATGCTCAGTTTTTATCATGCTTTATTTCATTGATATAACCGGTGATTCGGTGGATGCCTTCCAGGAGGAATAGATACTGCCAACCATCGTAAGTATAAAGGCAAAAAAGAAACTCAATAAACATGGCAAGGGGAGGAACCTTGCCGGTAAAGTGAATTTAGGCAGCATCGGTATCTCTGCGATAAAAAATTGGGCAATAAATGCACCATTGAAAAGTTTAATCCAGAGAATGGATAACACAATGGCTATCGTCGCCCCGAGCAAACTAATAAGCAACTGCTCAAAGGAGATGAGTTCTAGAACCTCTAAGGTATTCCATCCTGTAGCCTTCATAATGCCAATCTCCCTTTTTCGTTCAGACAATCCGAAACCTGAAGCCACTAATATAGCCGGTATGCCAAGGGCAAATGCTACGGTATATAATGCGGTAAATATACCCTCCTTGAGCATAAATCCCTTTTTAAAATATAACTGAATCATCTGTTTATCCTGGAGCCTGTAAGGCTCATTTTGCAGGATATCATAGAGATCGGTAGCGATTTCTGAGTTGTGTCCCGGCAGACTGTGGATTTGTATATCTGTTGCAACACCCTGTTTGCCGAATAATTCACCTGCGTCGTTGAAAGACATGAGTATCATAGAGGACCCCCAGATACTGGAATCTGAAGAGAAAATCCCCACAACGGTAAAATTTTTACGCTGTTGTCCGCGCATGCTAAACTGGTCACCGATCTGTAACTTAAAATGCTCTTTCAATTCATGACCCACAACTACCTCGTTTGCATTTTCAAAAATCCTGCCTGAAATGCAGGTGATAGATTTTGGAATGTCTTCTTTGTTAATGCCAACAATAACCGCCAGTTTATTTTGTAAAAAGCCTCTGCCGATAATCCGTGGTATTGCCTTTGTTACTCCGAAGATTTTTTTTATTTCATCAAGATACTTGAGGGGAATGGCCGCATTCCTGCCGAATTCGTCGAAGGTAAGATAGAGGTCTGCACCTTCTTTAACAGAAACCAGTGATTGTGTCCTGATGCCTTCTGAGATAGCAATAGCTGTTACAAAAGGTGAAAGGATGGCAATAATACAGAGACAAACAACAAGGGTCTTTGTCCTGTGCCGTAATAAATTTTCTGTTGCCAGGAGGAATAAATTAATGTGTTTACGAACCATGTAGTTTCTCAATCATTACTTAACTCAGCATAACAATAAATATTTTAGTATTATAACGAAAAGATATTGAGATTTTCAGTATAATTCTTCAGACTTTTATTTGACAACCGCTATGCGGCGCCGTACGATAATATGCTGACAGTCATAACATAAAGATAAAAATGAATGTTATTTGATACATACTACGAAAAAAAGTAGCAGGAGGCTTATCATATTGGAAATTCATAAAAAAATAATAGTAGATGAGCATAAAAAACCAATCGCAGTTCAGATACCAATTGAAGAATTCGAGCGGATGGAAGAGATTATAGAAAATTACGGATTGGCAAAATTAATGGACGAGGTTAAAGAAGATGAACGGCTCTCATCTGGAGATGCAAAAAGGTACTATCAATCGCTAAAACAGCATGTGGAAAGTTGAATACACAAAACGAAAACTAGCATTTCACCCTATTTATGGTTAGGGCTGCATAGAAAGAGGTATGATGAAAAAGTTTATCTGGGACACTTCTGCAATAGTCAATATATAAGGAACCTAATCAAGATAGTTATTTACCTGGACATAGTCAAATCAAAGACTTATCGGATGGATTACGGGACCATACCAAAACATTTTCCTCACTAGATGACCGGTGTCTGAGCCTGAGGGCTTCCCGTGTCCGCGTTTCAAGCAGATTCCATTCGTTTTCACCTTCCGGAGACGTAATTGATGCATCTTTTTGTAATGAAGTGAGATAATAGCTATAGAGCCTCAATGCATTACTAGCCTGCTTGCCATACCAGTCTTCATGCGTTTTTACTAAGTGCTTCTGGAATCGATTCGTTTTTTTCTTTAACCAGCGCTTTTTGAATGAGGTAATCTTTGAAAGCTGAAAACATATAAAACCAAATAATTATCAAGATTCCATATACTAATACAATTGAAGTTGTATTATAGAAATCTATTCAATATTTCAACACAATTTCCTTATTTTTGTTTGACAACTAATGTAGCATAACTATAGAATGCCGATTTTTATAGAATAAAGATAAAAATAAATGTTAGACCACAACAACCCAGGGAGGATACGAATGGCAACAAAGGACAACATTCTATCGAAAGAAGCGAAGCAAGGCGAAAAAATGATCGAGGTGAAACTTCGGTTTTGGACCAACGACATAGCGTCCGAGCCGGGGAAAGTTATTCCAAAGCATGCTTGGGCTGCAGGCGTAGTGAGGATGGAGCGTAACAAGTCCCACGGCATCGAACCTTCTGCGCCGTTGCCATTTCACTCACTCCTCGATGTCGGGGCCGCGATTGAGAAGGTACTTATTGACCACGGTGTTGTATTGCACTCAGGTCGCAAGATGCAAAAATATTTTTCGAATGAATGAAGTGTGGTCTAACAACTCATTCCACTGGACCGCCTGCCAGCGTCTCTTCGCTCACTGGCATTCGGCTGGTGAATTCAACCGTTAAGTCAAGAAAGAGGCATATATGAAAAAAGAAAATGAAATAAGATCCAGTAGATTTCCGTATGACATGGCACCGTGGTGTATCCAAAAAATGTCTAGGGTCGTCGAAGAACTGGCTCGGATTGTAGAAATAGTTAACGACAAGGAATCTATAACAGAAGAAATCAGAGAAGAAATGCTGTTCTCATTATATCCCGCAATTTATGATGCTACGAAAATGCTATCTTTTTCGTGTGGTGCAGAATGGTCACACACTGATCGTGATATTCTCCTGAAGGGCGGTGACTTAGCCTTTGAAGAGTTACAAGTTAAATATGGCTTAATAGACGAGACTCAAGACAAGGACCGGAAACGAATAAACGACATCAATGAATTCATCTCAGTTTGTCGCGGTTTCCTTCAGGAAAACAGATCACCCAATCGGACCTTTATTCACGAATTACTTGGCCGAACTCGCATCAAAGAACCACTGATTGACTGCCTTGGGGACAAATTAGAACGTGTCACAATGGGCGAAATCGAGTGGTCAGAATTCGTTTCTGAAGCTTTGGTACTGCTCTCTGACATCGAGAGAAAGCAAAATCGAAAATAAAAGACTTAACAAATTTATCCAGCCGACCGCAAATAAAATAATAGGGGTCATTGACAAATAGTTTTTTCTGATATGATTTTGGAATGGCAAGACCACTATGAATACAATACGAAAATGCATTATACCATGTCACACGCCGGGGTAACGAGCGGAAGGTGATATTCAAGGATGATCATGACAAGAATGTATTTCTTGAGTTATTGCATGATGGGCTGAAAACTTATCCTATCATCCTGTACTGTTATGCCCTCTGCAAAGAGACGAGCAAAAGTTTTGATGAAATAAAAAGGGAGTGGGGTATCCTGAGGCAAATAGCTATGGACTTGTTGTATCGGGTTGGTAGACTCAGTGGGACTGAGATAGGAGAAATGATGGGGATAGACTATAGTACGGTGAGCCAGGGGAGAAAACGATTACGAGAAAAATTGAAAAATGATACCCATATTTCTCAGATTATCAAAAGTGTCGAGATTGATTTGTCAACAATATTTGACCCCATTTTCTCTTTCTCCATTTTAATATTATAACGAAAAGATATTGAGATTTTCAGTATAATTCTTCAGAAGGGCTTTCCACATCCTGTTTCAAGTATATTCCATTCGTCTTCAACCTCTGGAGTCTTAAGTCGGGCGTTTTTAGCAATGAAACGAGGTAATAGCAGTAAAGCCTTATTTCTGTTTGACAACTAATATGGCATAACATAGAATGCAGATATTTATAGAATAAAGATAAAAATAAATGTCATAACAAAAATAAAAAAGCTGAGGTGAAAAAATGTTTGTTTTGGATAAGAAAAAAATAATAAATAGTTTGCGTGACTTACCAGAAAAAATCACAGTTGAAGAAGCAATGGAGAGATTATATTTACTTGCAAAAATTGAAAAAGGCATTAAACAGGCAGATGAAGGCCAATGTATTTCTCATGAGGAAGCAAAAAAGAAAATGAAAAAATGGCTAAAATAAAATGGACTCTTCAAGCTTTAGAAGATGTTGAAGCCGTAGTAAATTTTATTAAAAGGGATTCAAGATATTACGCACGGATGTTTGCAATTAAAGTTTTCGAGGCAGTAGATCGGTTAGAATTATTTCCCGAATCCGGACGGGTTGTGCCGGAATTAAATCGTAAAGAAATCAGAGAAGTTATTATTGGTAATTACAGGATAATTTATAGAATAAGAGATGAATTAGTAGAGATACTTACAGTTTATCATTCCTCAAGGCTGTTCGATGTTAGCAAAATAAAGAATTTGTTATAACACGTCATTCCAATTGTAGTATCCATAAAGTAAGAAATGAAAAGCCAAAACAAATATGAAGAATTCAGCTTCTCTATAAATTCAATAGAGTCCGGTTGGTTAAAAGCGCGAATAGTGGCTAAAAATACATCGCTTGACTTTACAGTTTCTTATTTGTGCAAACCTTTGTCGAATCTCTTGGAGGTTGACGCATACAATGATGGCCGTTACTCCTTTGCCAGCGGCTTAAAGTCCGAATTCCATCTTGTCTGGCAAGGTGAGCCGTGGCGTTACAACTGGCTTTTTGAACCACAGCAGGATAGAAGGGTGGCTATCACTATTTACTACTGCGAAGACTACTTGGGTAGTAAGAATGCAGCAGAGCATGTAAAGTTGAGAATTGTTGTTGCATTGGACGACTTATTGAGGAAGGTTCTTATGGAAGCAGAGAGAATTCTAAGAAGATATGGATTCTTGGGTTACAAAAATGAATGGATACAATCAGATTTTCCAATAGGCAATCTTCTGAGGCTGCGCTCCATTTTGAATAAAGATGGGCTTCAGGAGACATCCCTATCGAAGGAAGTAGAATACTTTAGCGAGTTATTGCGTTTGTAAGACGCGGTCTAACAAGAAGAAAATAGGATTCAAATCTTTATTGTCACACGCCGGGGTAACGAGCGGAAGGTGATATTCAAGGATGATCATGACAAGAATGTGTTTCTTGAGTTATTGCATGATGGGCTGAAAACTTATCCGAGAATTCAATCGATCCACAAATGCCATACTAAATATTGTTGTTATGTTAATATTTTATCAACATATAGTATAGGATTTGTCGTGTGCAAGCATTCTCGGATAGCCTTCTAATGGGTGACCCCATTTTTTTTCTAAGACTGTCTTACGTCAACATTTCTTTCTTCGAATGAAAGATATTTTCCAAGAAACTGAGAATACCGATGAAATTCAGCGAGGTGGTTAGACTTCTCGAGACTAATGGGTTCAAAATAATAAAAGAGAAAGGTTCTATAAGATACTATGGAAAACCTGGATGGGATAAATTGGTTCGTGTTGATTATCATGGTTCAAAAGAAGTACCAAAAGGGACTTGTCATGCTATACTAAAAGCAGCAGGTATAAAAAGAAAGCAATAGGAGGTAATAATGATTGATCTGGAATACTCGTTAATAATTGAGGCAACAGAAGAACCTGATTACTTTGGTTTTTACTCTCCAGATTTAGAAGGTTTTTCGGGGATAGGGCATTCTATTGAAGATTGTATCTATAAAGCAAAGTGGGGAATGAAGGAACATGTCAATTTATTAAAAGAAAAAGGTTTACCAATTCCATCACGAAATCCCAACCCGAAGATAGTTATTCAAAACGAGGAGAAGTTGGCATTTACATTGTTAGAGAGAAGGGAGTGATAGGGGTTAAATTGGGAGGAGATATTGATGTATAAGTATGAGATTATAATTTATTGGAGCAACGAAGATGAGGTTTTTATAGCAGAGATACCTGAACTTCAAGGATGCATGGCTCATGGAGATACTCCTGAAGATGCATTAAAAAATGCTAAGGAAGCGATTCAATTATGGATTGATACAGCAAAAGAATTTGGAGATCCAATCCCTAAACCAAAAGGTAGTAAATTAATGTACGCATAATATTCTTACCTAAGAATTCACTCCATAATGGAAAAAGAGCCTAAAGTTTAAAATAAAATCAATACGATACTTAAGGAAGAAAATGATGAAAGTAGCCGGAAGGAGTTATAGAATTATCTGAAGGGGTTAATTTAGATACAACTTCTGAAGACAAAATAGTAGGTATAGAAATTCTGAATGCCTCTAAAAAAATAGATTTAAAAACGGTACTATCTTACACACTAGAATTTGACAAAAATTTGATACCTCAAAAAATAGCAAGGAAATAGGGGAAAAGGAAATAGGGGTCGCATGGCACATGTCGATGTAACGAGCGGAAGGCGATATTCAAGGATGATCATGACAAAAATGTGTTTCTTGAGTTATTGCATGATGGACTGAAAACTTATCCTATCATCCTGTACTGTTATGTCCTCTGCAAAGAGACGAACGAAAGTTTTGATGAAATAAAAAGGGAGCGGGGTATACTAAGTTGGTGGACTCAACGGAACTGAGATAGGAGAAATGATGGGGATAGACTATAGTACGGTGAGCCAGGGGAAAAAACGATTACGAGAAAAATTGAAAAATGATAACCATATTGCTCAGATTATCAAAAGAGTCGAGGTTGATTTGTCAACAATGAAGATTTGACTTCATTTCACCACTCTTGACAAGAGAAGACAATTTTGCTACCTTGGCTATTATGGTAAGACAATGGCGTATAGAATTTGAAAGGAAAGGGCATACTACCATATCCCCGTTTGCACGAGGACAAGTCTTATCACGGGGAAATAAACGAAGGGCATTTTTACTGATAATGATGACCGTATTTCGTTTAAACAAAATCGTGATTTATTGATCTGTCTTTTATAGAGTACAGGTATAATAATTAAGGAATTGGTAATTTATTTAGTCTTGGTTATTCTTCCATAAGTTGGCGGGTAACTCTGACGAAATTAAGGATATCGAAAGAAAATGAAACTCATAAACGATTAAAAGAAATTAAATCACTAATCAAGGTGTATCCCACATACCTGCCACACGCTCTGTTTGATTTTATTTCAAAAAAGAAGATTCTCTTTCCTGTGAATGTGTTCAAGGAAATGAGTTGTAGCATACCATGAGTCGAAAGTAATAGAGGAAAAACAAGGTTTCCAAGGAATTTATCAAAAAGTTCTTTTGCAATTTTAATTTTCTCTTTAAAGAGAGAATTGCTTTGTCCACCAGGGAATTTGATCGAGAGAAGATAAGGAATAATGTCGTTGGGAAAATGTTTTGTTTGTGAAACAAAAGCAGCGCCTACGCTAACATTGCAGATTGTAAAATGACAGAATTGGATTTTCATGGAAAAGCATAAAAAGTGTACAACGGGAAAGCCATACATTCTTTGCCGCAAGTTATAAAGACAAAAAGGCGGTGATTCTGGTCTGTTTTTCTCGCAAATTTTCGAAGTTAGCATCTGCAACTTATTTATCACACGAGTAGCAACTCCCTAAGTGGGTCTTTTGATGCAAGAGCGGAGTAATGTATTTAGTCATAGGTTCCGATGATCTGAAAAATACAGGGATATCATCGACGCCGGTATTAGCGAACAATTAGGGAATGTAGTGAGTAAGTATCTGAATGCCCAAATCAATGAGGGCATACTCCCACTCTGGAAATAGCGTCCACTATTCTGAACATTGCATCTGTAGAATCCTCGACCCAACATTCTTTTTTCATAAACATCCTGATAAGAATAGTAACAGAGAGTAGTTTGAGAATTTCGTTTTGGTTGTTTTTCCTTGTTATTAATATCGCGGTTGTACGCATTGAAAAATAGGGTAATACTTGTTACATAAACCATATTTCAAACTAAGAAAGGAGGCAGATTATGAATGAAAAAGAGTATCGTGAAAAAGAATATTATAACGTTCCATTTAATATTGAGATGAGGGCAATGGGGGAAGATTTAGTTGCAGTCAATGAATCAGAGTCTAAAGTATCTGTTATTAACAAATCGGCACGTATAATTCTTGATGGAATCAGAAATTCGAAGACAGAGAAAGAGATCATAGATGATCTTAAAAATGTGTACCTTATTGGAAAGGAAATTGATCTGGAAGCAGAAATCACCAAGGCAAAAAAAGAACTAATCGATGCCGGAATATTAATAGAAAGGAAAAGGAAATCTTTTGAAAAACCAAGTGTGATTGTTAAGGATTTGTCAGCTGCACTGAAAAATCTAGATTATCAGGAATCCGTGATTTCTCAATATGAATGAATTCCTGGCAAGAGCTGGTGTGGCATCAAAATGGAATAAAACATAGCGGCGTATGCATTTGACTGTACCTGGTAGCGTATGTAGTATAATCGGGAGGAGAGAAGATTATTCAGAAACGCTGCAGGAGTTTGAGTCTCGGGTTTTTTTTACAGAGGATTGCATCCCGTAAGTTTTTTTGATCCCATTGCGGTTGATGAGACATACACTGAGAAGGTGTTTAGGTCATTATACAGAAAAGAAAGATGTACGGTATCCTTCTTTTCTAAATTTAATAGGGCAAGATGAATGAAAATAACCCTCATAAATTGTGCTGTAAAAACCAGTAAAGAGTACGATGGCGCCAGAGTGCCTCAGGGATGTTTATATCTCCTTTCGGCATCCCGGAATGCAGGCTTCAACGTCAAATTCCGGGATTATCAGTTGGAGAAATTAAAGGACCAGCTTGATACATTCAAATTTTTAAGGTTCATAGATGATGATGCTGATGTTTTAGCTATCAGTTGTATGAGTAATTTATTACCGTTGGTGGTAAATAGTACAAAGATTTTCAAGGAGAGCTATCCCGATAAAACGATTGTTCTCGGTGGAATTGGGCCTTCAGGAGTTGCAGAAAGCTTAATTGCAGAATTTCCTCACATTGACGTAATTGTAAAAGGAGAAGGCGAATTAACCTTTCCTGAACTCCTGAGAGCCTTAGAGGGTAAAAAATCACTTGAAAGCGTAGAAGGACTTCTCTTGAGTAAAGAGAAGGGTACATATCATATCACGAGGCCTCGGAAGCGTATAAAGAATTTGAATGATCTTCCTTTCCCTGGTTATGATCAGGTTGATATGAACTCTTATGAAACAGTTGGCATCCAAACGGCAAGAGGTTGTCCCTTTCCTTGCAATTTTTGTGATGTATCTGCCTATTGGGGACATGATACCACGTATCGCTCTTTAGATCTGGTGATAGAAGAGCTGGAACTCTTAGAGAAACAATACGGGTTTGAGAAAGTCACTATTTTAGATGATACCTTTATCCTTAACAAGGGAAGGGTTTTTGATTTTTGTAAAGCCTATCGAGACAGGGGCTTGACGATTAAATGGAGTGCCTATTGCAGAGTTGATTTGCTATCGGATGAAATGATCGAAATATTCGAAAAATCAGGCTGTTACCGGATTTTTCTCGGCGTTGAGTCTGGTTCAAATAATGTCTTGCGCAAAATTTCAAAACCTATTGATATTGACAGGCTCATTCAAGTAGTGAAAAAAGCAAGCAATAAATTTATTGTAAGGATAAATTTAATCTGGGGGTTTCCTTTTGAGTCAATGGAGGATTTGAAAGAGTCTGTTTTTCTTCTTTTCTACCTTAAAGAATTTAATTGCGACGTAAGTATGGCCCTCTTATCCCCACTTCCCCTTAGCCGTTTGTATAATGAAAAAAAGTATAGACTCATCTTTAGAGAAGACCTGCAATCTAGTGTTGTGTCCAGTCGTTTTTATTTACCAGAGGGAAATGAATTGGTGAATGGTAAACCTGACGTACTGGTAGACCTTGTTCGTGAACATCCGGGTATTTTTCCAGGGTTTTATGTGTTTGAAGATAAACTTTTTGAACAAAAATTAGAATATTTGAACTCTTTAGGGCTTGAGATAGAAAAGTTAACCCGCCAATGAAGTGTCACGACATTTCAATTGTTAATTTCTTTCTTCATCGTGAACCTTCAAAGAAGCCATTTGCATGTATTCCGATGGGAACGTTGTATCTGACATCAGCATTAGAAGCTGCTGGATATTCGGTTGATTTCCATGATTATCAGGTGGAATTTGAAGAAAATCCTTATCATACCACAAATATTTTAAATTTTCTGAAACGCACCTCTGCGGATATAATAGGCATTAGTTGTATGTCTAATATGTTACCTTTTCTGCTTCGGGGGTTGAGAAACTTTAAAAGACACAAACCAGGAACATTTATTGTCCTTGGAGGATCTGGACCAGGCGGGACAGCAAAAGAGATCCTTCAATCTTTCCCTGAAATAGATGCTGTCGTCCGTGGTGAAGGTGAAGAGACAATAGTGGAGATTCTTGAAGTACACCGCGGACATCGGAAATTGGAGTCTATTGCAGGGTTAACATTTCGCAGCAGCAATGGTATTGTAGTGAATCCGCCCAGAGCAAGAAAAATGGATATTGATGCGATACCTCTTCCTGCCTACCATAAGCTTACTATGGAGAAATATATAAATTCCTCCCTATTGACTGCGAGGGGATGTCCTTATCAATGTCTATTTTGTGATATTTCGCCCAATTGGGATAAAAAGATTGCACAGCGTTCAATCGAATCAGTTATAAAAGAAATTCTGTTTTTAATAAATAATTACAGAAGAAATAAATTCTCAATATTAGATGATACTTTTATTCTTAATAGAGGCAGGGTCCTTCGTTTTTGCACTGAAATAATAGAAAGAAAATTATCCATCGAGTGGAGTTGTATGTGCAGAATAGACCTTTTGGACGATGATTTAATGGCTTTAATGCAGAAGGCAGGCTGTAAAAAGATTTTTCTGGGAATTGAATCGGGGTCTAGTCGTGTTAGAAATAAGGCCGGTAAAGGATTTAAGATAGATAATGTTGAACCGTTAATAGGGAAAGCTGCCAGGTACTTTGAAGTTGCAGCCTCTTTTATCTTAGGATTCCCTTTTGAAACCATTGATGAATTTAAAGAAACCATATATTTAATCATCTATTGTCTTGAAAGGGGAGTGAAACCACAGATGAGTATACTAAGCCCATTACCTCAATCAGAGTTAAATACCTCGGGGTTATACAAAAAAGAATTTGATCCCGATATCTTGCTTGTTGATTTCGATCATTACAAAAAAAAGTCTGAAAGAATGAACAAAAATGTTCTCACCCCTGATATTCAAGAGATGATTAAATCAAACCCAAAAATCTTTTCTGCCTTCTATCACTATAAAACAAGCATGATAAGAGAAAAATTGGAATTAGCGAAAAAATATGGCCTTCCGGTATGAATACAAAGAAAAAGAAACCTATAGTAGGTTTAGTCTGGCTCACGCAATCAACTTCAAAAAAACCTCAAAGATTATTAAGTGCTCATTACCATTTAGGATGTGGCTATCTTCAGGCATTCTTACAACAGGGCAATATCAAGTCAAAACAGTATGTACTCAATTCTGTAACACCGGAAGATTTTGCCAGAACCGTTGTTGCTGACGGGATTAAAATTCTTGGTTTCTCATGCGATGACACTAACTATTATGCAATACGACGGGCTGCATTATCAGTTAAAGCTCTGAATCCGTCTATTTTAATAGTGGCTGGAGGTTTAACTGCCACATACTCGGATGAATTAGTATTAAGAAATTGTCAAGCCATCGATATTTGCTTCCGGGGCTATAGCGAAATAAACTTTCTGGCTGTAGTTAAAACTCATTTATCAGGTCAAACTTGGTACGATAAACCAGCAATTACTTATCGTAAAAATAGTGAAATCTTTTTCAATCCTAATGTAAAGAAATATGCTATCAATAATCTTGACTATTTTCCCTCTCCCTATCTATCGGGATTTATTCCTGGTGAAGCCGGGATAGATGTTGGAATAAGCACAAGCCGGGGCTGTGTTTTTCACTGCACCTTTTGTAACCCTACAGCTATGGTGGAACGTAGTTATGCATTCCACTCAAATGAAAGAGTTCTGAGCGAGATTGATTTTATAGATTCGGCATTGCACAGGTCAGGGATGAAAGGAAGGCGTATTATGCTGCTTAACGAAGATATTTTTGCTCTTCACCCAGATCGAACGAAAAAATTATGTAATCTTATTTCAGAAAATCAACCAAAACATATCTTGTTCGGTTGCGAAACCCGAATAGAACATTTGACTGAAGATATTCTCCAATGTATGTATTCAGCAGGATTTAGGCTCCTGAAATTTGGACTGGAGTCTGGAAATCCCAGAGTTCTAAACTTGATAAAAAAAGTTCGCAACTCAGATGGTTCTAAAGATGGTTATGCAGCAGAGAAGGATTTCTTAGAGAGGATTGTGACTGTTGTCCAAATTGCAAAGAAGATTGGATTTCATGTTGTAGCAGGGACAATTTTTGGTCTTCCCGGCGAATCCCTGGCTGATGCGATTGAAACACTGGATTTTATCCGCCGGATAGATGTTGATGAATACTACCACAATTTTTTACATATATTTCCCGGGACAGAAATTTTTAAGACCTATAAGAAATGGGGATACCAATTTGAGGTTCATAAAGATTTCTACCCTACAATTTACCATACGTACTGGCCGTACCCGGTTGAACTTGTACCAACCTTGCAAGAGAAACTTGATCACTCATTTAGAAAAATCAATCTTCTAAATGAAGACATCTTTTTACCATTGAAGTTATAGGTTCGATAGCAAAAATTATTAAAATAGAGACTACTAAACTGTCAACTTAATTTACTATAATAGACTCTCTCGTATGTGTCATTGCGAGGGGTATTTTCCCGAAGCAATCTCCTTTGAAATATCCAGGGGGATTGCTTCGGACAATACCCTCGCAATGACACAGCCCCATGCAGTTGAACCGATACAAATCGTATTATCACGAATTAGATTGACAGTGTACTACTATCAAAGGGCCGTATAGAAAATTAGCATCCGGTAGCAAAGAAAGGAGGTTCACAATAACTAACGCCAAGAAACAATCTTCCGGTGTTCACCACATTACCAGAGGCGTAGATTTGTATATTCATATTCCTTTTTGTAAGTCGAAATGTGACTTCTGTTTTTATGTTTCTGTGACAGGAACAAGCGAAGAGGAAAGATTCAGTTATCTTAATGCGCTGGAACGGGAGATCAGTGTTCGTTGGTCAGTCTATGCAGGTAAACAGCCAGTAGTAAACTCCCTTTATATTGGAGGAGGTACTCCCTCCATATTATCGATGAAGCAGTGGAAAGCATTAGCCATGACCTTAACACGTTTTTGGGATCTCAGGGCAATTCCTGAGTTTACAGTGGAATGCAACCCGTCCTCCACAACACAGGAAAAGTTAGGGTTTTTCAAAGAAATCGGAGTTAATCGTCTCAGTTTTGGTGTTCAGAACGTAGATAATAGTATACTTACAGCCATGGGGCGGGAAGGAACCAAAGATACTTTACCTGGCCTTCTGGAGTCAACCAGGTCCTCAGGCATCAACAATATCAACTGTGACATCCTGTTTGGTCTTCCGGGAGAGGCTGCTGCTTCGGTTGTGCAGAGTGTAGATGCGCTGGTTGAATTATCTGTCCCTCATATCTCCGTTTACCCCTTTACCCTTCAGACTATGACTGGTCTTTTTAGGAGGATGGTCTTTAAGGATGCGTTGCCCCTTCCCGCCTATCTTCGGATAGCTCATTATCAAGGAGCAATCAACCGTTTGCTGGAGTGGAAATACTTGCGTATTCATACAGCCCATTTCGGAATAAGCTACAATTACGAATGTGTCCAACATAGGAACTACTGGGATGGTGGCGAGATACTCGGATTCGGTGTGTCGGCCCAATCTTTCGTTGACGGTTGTTATCTCAGAAACACGAAAGATCTGAATAAATACGTAAAAAACAACGATAATATCCTTTCTATTCCACTTAGTGAGAAAGATCAAATCCGGCGCTGGGTATTTATGGGACTTACCAAAAAATTAAGATTTCATTATGAAGAAATGGTCGATCGTTTCGGGCTCGATTCTTTAGCAGTTATAGAGGAAGGTTTGGAACGTATGGTCCAGGAAGGCATGATTTTAAAGAAGCAGAACATGGCACAACTAACGGATAAGGGCATGGATCATAGTTATCTAATCCCTATACGGTATTTCCATTTTGAAAACCAGGATTATCTGCGGTATGCTTTACGTATTCCAGTCAAAAAGGTTTGAAATTGAGGTTTATGCCTATGTCCTCATGAATAACCATTATTATTTGCTCCTCAAAGCCAAAAAGTCCGATATTTCTCAAGGCATGCAATGGTTTGGCACTACATATACACGCCGGCATAATATAAAACACTCCGAAAAACCTGATGTTGAAATTCCCCAAAATGGCACGTATTAAGAGATACCAACCCCAAAGGCCATCCTGGAGAAAGCTGCAAAGGTGTTAAAATGCAATACCAGTGGTTTCTTACAATCCTCCAGGATATGCGATTCAAATAAGCTAAATCGTGATGTATTAAGCTATCTTTCTTGTGAACGCCGAAAAATAAAGAGAAAGGGGACATAAGTTGTTTTTCTTCTTGATATCTAACGGTATTGTGTTATAAGATGCAAACGGTTAATGTAAGGGTTTTAACAATAGTGAAAAATAAACCAAAACATACGATAAAGGCAAACCCCGAGCAATCGGGGGACGCAAAGTAAAGGGTCTTTCAACGCACAGGGACGTGAGTTACACAAGATAGCTTTACTGCACAAGAAAAGACAGCCTTACTGCCGAAGATGTTTTAAAATAAATATCTTTGCAGTAAGGCTTGTTTGTTTTAAAGGATAATGGCAATAAGTGTTTCACGTATAATTACCTTAAAGAAAAAAGTTGATTCAAAGAATTAAGGTAAAAGTACACGATAATCATCAAACCCGGAGGATGGCTATGGTAAAACGAAAGAATAACCGTTTAAAACTTATATCCCTGACATTAAAAGACTCTCTTGCCAGGTATCGAGTTACATTGTCAGATACATCCCTTGGTGTTGTCGCTAGTGATTTGATGAAATCTCTCGGCAATTGTGATCGCGGTTGCGCTCTTGACTGCAAAGATGGCTGTATAGACGAGTGCAAGGATACCAGAAAAGGATAGTGAAACAACTAATATACCAAAACAAGATTATTGAAACGCAATTTATCGTTTAATATTTATGGTTAGGAGTGAGGGAACTATGCCTACGAAAAAAAAAGTTGAACCTCGTTTAAAACTTATCTCTTTAATATTAAAAGACTCGTTGGAAAGGGCAGGGATTGATCTGCCGAACAGTGTAGCCATTTCAACTGCCGGTGAAATAATGCAAGGGGTCGATCTTGGTGACTGCCGGGAAGGCTGTAAAGAAGGCTGTAAAGACGGTTGTAAAGACGGATGTCAAAATTCCTCGAAAACGTCATAATACCATGGCCTGGAATTGCCCTTTTTCAACAACCGTTTCAATATGGTTACATCTGCAAAGTTATTAAGGTTATTGGCAGATTTCCACAATACTGATGAAATATTTTACAATAATTTATCTATGATACTTAGATAAAAAACTTTTTATAAATATACACGAAAAGGAGGAGGTCATGGCAAAAGGGGCCGATCCGAGAATAGAGCCTCTCAGGCTTTCCCTGAAGGAGTCACTCGCAAAACAGGGTATTAAACTGAATGCAGATAAGATTAATGCAGTGATAACTGACGTGTTGGATGTTAATTCACTGTGGGACTGTGGAGGCGGGGGATGTAAGAAATCGTGCAATACCGGGTGTTCAGACGGGTGTAAAGATTCCTCAAAAACAGCGTGAGATAAACCTAATAAACTAAAACGAGAGTTATTGAAAAAGCAGTCTGCCTTTGATATTTACGGTAAGGAAGAGAATTATGTCTCCAAAAAAAACCGATCCCCGTTTAAAAATCATCTCTTTGATCTTAAAAGACTCATTGGAAAGAGCAGGGATTGATCTGCCAGATACTGTATCTGTTTCAACTGCCGATGAAATAATTCAGGAGAGTGATCTATTTGGATGGGGCTGTGGGAGTAGCTGCAAAGAAGGTTGTAAAAAAGCGTGCAAGGATTGGTGCAAGAATAGTCAGAAACAGTAATAAACAGGCTGTCTGATTTTCTCATTATAATCGTTTTAAGAAATTTTTCATGTTGGGGTGAAAAGTATGCTAACAAACATTGGAGCAAAACCTCGAGTAAATACCCCCTGGCGCATTAGGAATGACAAAAAGAATATAATTGTTTACAAATGTGTTACGGATACACTAACCCATAAGGTCTTGACACCCTTAGAGGCTACCCTACTTCCCTTTCTTGATGGCACCTTTACCCTCGATGATATCAAAGAGGCGTGGAACGATGCGCTTGACATCACAGACAAAAAAGAGGATCCCCATTCGAACCTTTTCCAAAGTACGCTAACGGATCTTATTTCACATGCAGGCATAGTTACTTTTGAAGGTGAACCAAGCCCATCCTTTCGTGAAGCAAATCAGCATTTATTCCCTGACTTTTCCTCGTATCAATACCCGATAGAGAGGCTTGCACGGCCCATTTCAGTCAATGTCGCCATTACAAACTTATGCCGGTGCGATTGCATTTACTGTTACGCAGAAAGACGTACCTGTGATGAGGCTGACTTTGAGCAATTAAAGGATCTCTTCTGCGATCTCTCAGAGAATGAAATTTTTATGGTTGACGTCACAGGAGGTGATATTTTTACAAGAACGGATGTGCTTGAGATACTTGCTGAAATGGTAAAACGAGAGTTTGTGTTCTTTCTCTCAACAAAGAGTTTACTTTCTCAGGAAACAGCATTTAGATTAAAAGAACTGGGGATTGGTATTCCAGATCAGCCACTGCACCTCAGACGTGATATCCAGGTGAGTATAGACAGTCCGAATACAGAAGTCGCGAAAATGCTGACCCGAAATTCGCGATATTTGGATAATGCCATTGAGACCATAAAAAATCTCATAGCCGCCGGGTTACAACCGAGGGTCAAATGCGTCCTCACCAGTTATAACTTTGACGCCCCTGAGGGGCTTGTGCGCCTTTTCACTGATCTGGGTGTAACTAACTTCCAGTTCGTACAATATGGTCGAAGCTATTATCGACACGATGATGCGCTCTTTCTGACGCAGGAACAAAAGCTATCCATGAAAGAGGCCATTGAGAGGCTACGGGAGCAATATCCTTCAGTATCTATTACAGCACAGGAGGATACCAGTATCTCAAGTCAGAAAAAAAAGAGTATAGAGGATTGGGATCGGCGTTCTATCTGCTCTGGCGGTAGGGTGAGTATGCTTATCCAGCCAAACGGAGATGTTACCCTCTGCGATCAGATTCCCCATGCAGACAACCATATAGTGGGAAACGTATTTAAGGAGGGGATTACCGGTGTATGGAATTCACCTAAGCTTTATAATTTCCTTTACCCCTCCAGGGACCAGTTCTATGGAACCGTGTGTTACACTTGTTCTGAGTTTGATCTTTGCCATAAATGGCAGGGATATTGTTACCGCGATTCCCTTTTTTATTTTGGAACCCTTTTGGATGCACCGCCTGATTGTCCCCGCCAAACCAAGACAGCACTCCGCCAGATATAGGGGGTCAAATCTTTATTGTTGGCGTGCCCAGAGAAGGGTACTGCATTCTAGCGAGTGAAAGTCCCATCATGGTAAAAAGCCAGAAGCCATGTAGCGTGGATGGGAGGGGGGTGGAAACAGTACCTTCTGAAGTCCATCGGCAAAGTTTACACCAAGGCCAGGCGAGCAACTATCCGGGTTGTAACGTACGTGAACGTAGATGTAGCCTCGTGAAAGTCAAGAACCACTGGCCGAGCCTGTCAATAATAGGCAAAGACGGAATTCACACACCTTGATTGGCTAATAGGGAAAAGAACGGTGGCGGGATATCAGCAGCGATACGGAGAGAAAGGAGCGGTATCAACTGGGGAAGTCCTCCTCGTCCCTGGAAGAAATGACAGGAGCAAGGTAAGCCTTATAAGTCGAAAGATGAAATGGGTATTCTGGGGACATCATACTTAATTATTGATATTGTTTTTAAAATAGTTACGATGTGTGCATGTCCAGAATTGCTCGTGTAGTCGTACCGGAAGTTCCACACCATGTTACTCAGCGAGGAAATCGCCATTTACAGACATCCTTCTGCGACGAGGATTATGAGGCATAACAGAGACTTGATGTCTCAGTGGTAATACGCACGGGAACATTGAAGTATGGGCCTATTGCCTGATGCCAAACCATGTACACCTGATTGCAGTTCCCCACCTTCTGAAAAGGCGCTTAGTCAGGCAATTGGAGAAGCGCATCGGCGCTACCACGAGTCGCATAAACTTCCGGGAAGGCTGGAGAGGACACCTATGGCAAGACGTTTTGCCTCTTTTCCCATGGGCAAAACCCATCTGTACGCAGCCGCACGCTCTGTTGAACTGAATCCGGTAAGGACAAACTGGTTAAGAAACCACAGGAGTATCGATGGAGTAGTGCATCTGCCCACATTGCTGGACGAAAGGTAAGAAAATAAATATACCAACAATGTCAATGTTTTTTGGTATAATCGCATGAATCCAAGAGTAAAAGCAGTAAAGGCAAGAGATAACTATAAACTTGAGATAACATTTTCCAATGGGGAATTCGGGGTATATGATTGCAGTCCTTTGTTTCATTTTGGAGTATTTCCTGAGTTGAAAGACAAAATTTATTCTCAACAGGTAAGGGCGGTGCATGGAACTGTAGTATGGCCACATGGGCAGGACATATGCCCTGACACTTTATACTTAGATTCTATAAAAATTAAAAAAACGCCTAACAAATCGCTCCATCGGACTGGCACAAAAAGCCGTGCCATCCGCTGAGCTTTTTCGTTATGTGGCATGCTAAGCAGACACAGGCACCTTTACTCATACAGTCTGAATGAAAAGGTAAAACAATGAACAGAGAAATAGAACCCCCAAAACCTTCTTCTCAACTCTTCAAAACAGATGGAGGAAGGACTAAATCCAACGCGATTGAAATTCCCTCTATTTCGCTGCCCAAAGGCGGCGGGGCGATTAAAGGGATTGATGAAAAGTTTTCTGTGAATGCCGTAAATGGCACAGCTTCTTTCTCCATCCCCCTTCCTTTCTCCCCAGCCCGTGGTGCCTCGCCTGCATTGAATTTAAATTACAATTCCGGCGCAGGAAATGGTGTTTTCGGCCTGGGGTGGACGTTGAGCCTGTCGTCCATAAAACGCAAAACCGATAAAGAACTTCCAAAATACATAGATTCGGATACCTACACCTACCTTTTTTCAGAAGCAGAAGACCTTGTCCCTGAATTTAAAAAGGAGGTGAACGGCAGTTTTAGTTTAGATGAAGATGGAAACTACATAGTCAAAGAAAACGACTCTTCAGACGGCCTATTCACCATGAGATTTTACAGGCCTCGCATTGAAGGTTTATTTGCCCGAATTGAAAGGTGGACTCATAAAACTACAGGTGAAATCAAATGGCGAGTAATTACGAAGGAGAATATAACAACACTTTTTGGCTGGGGCGCTGCATCAAGAATTTCCGATCCAAAAAACGAAAACAGAATATTTGAATGGCTGCCTGAATTTGTCTTTGATGACAAAGGTAATTGTTCCCATTACATTTATAAAAAAGAAGACGATAAAGGCTTTGACACTTTGCTGCTGCACAATAGAAACCGCACTGAAAACGGAGATATTACTTACACCAATCGGTATTTAGAAAAGGTGTTGTACGGCAACAAAACGCCGTATAAAAATTTTGGTAACGCATATCCATCTGAAATAGATTATCTTTTTCAAACTGTATTTGATTACGGAGAGTATGACGCTAACGCCCCATACGCCAAAATTAAGGATTGGGATTTCAGAAAAGACGCATTTTCAGAATACAAGGCAGGTTTTGAAATAAGAACAACAAGACTCTGTAAACGGGTCCTGCTGTTTCATTATTTTGCCGAACTTCCTGGTAGCTCGGCTTTAGTAAAATCCATCAATTTTTTATATGACACTCCAAGCGAAGCGGATTTTACCTTTTTGAAATCCATTACCGCGTATGGATACATCAAGAAACCAGATGGGACATACACGAATAAAAATCTGCCGTCTACTGAGTTTGAATATCAGAAACACGATTGGAACAAAGATATTAAATTTATTTCACAAGATGATTTAGTTCATACACCCGCAGGATTGGATGAACCGCAATATCAATTCACTGATTTATTCAATGAAGGCCTATCTGGAATACTCACCGAACAAGGCGGAGGTTGGTTTTACAAACACAATCTGGGTGATGGCAGGTTTGAAGAGGCAAAACTGGTTTCACCCAAGCCCTCTTTTGCAGGCATTGGCTCACGTTTGCAATTAATGGATCTGGATGCCGATGGAAGCAAACAGTTGGTAAATCTTAACAGCGAGCCAAAAGGATACTTTGAATTAAATGTCGAGGAAGAGTGGCAGGCATTCCGGAGTTTTGAAAATCTACCCAATATAAACATGGGAGATTCCAATGCCCGGATGATCGACCTGAACGGGGATGGCAAACCAGAGGTCTTAATTACAGAAGATAATATATTTACCTGGTATGAGTCCACCGGCAGGAAAGGGTTCACGCAGGCTTATAAAACGGCTAAATCATTTGATGAAGAGAAAGGTCCGCACCTTGTATTTGCTGACATTACGCAAACGATTTTCCTTGCAGATATGTCGGGTGATGGTTTAACGGATATAGTCAGGATAAGAAACGGAGAGGTATGTTACTGGCCTAATCTGGGTTATGGAAAATTCGGGTCTAAAATCAGTATGGACAACGCGCCTGTCTTTGACCATCCTGATGCGTTCAACCCTGCCTATTTACGACTGGCCGATATAGACGGCTCCGGCACTACCGACATCATTTATCTGGGCAAAAATAAATTCACCTGCTGGAAAAACCTAAGCGGCAATCGCTTCAGTGCTACAGCCTTTGAACTAGATGTCTTCCCTGAGATACACAATCAATCAAAAATAACGGTAACCGATCTGCTCGGCAATGGCGTAGCATGTATTGTGTGGTCAAGCAATCTCGCTAAGGATACTAATGTCCCATTAAAGTACATAGACTTGATGAACAGCAAGAAACCGCATATCTTAATTTCTTACAAAAACAACCTTGGCAAGGAGGTTTCGCTGGAATACACCCCTTCCGCCAAGTTTTACATTGAAGACAAGCTTGCTGGCAGGCCATGGGTTACCAAACTGCATTTTCCGGTTCACTGCATCTCAAAAACCGAAACAAGAGATAGAATTTCGGGTTATCGTTTCACCAGATCTTACAAATATCATCACGGCTATTATGACCATGCCGAAAGAGAATTCAGGGGATTCGGTATGGTGGAGCAAATAGATACTGAAGATTTTGATCTCTGGGTAAAGGGTAACGCCAGCAATATCGTAGAAAAAACTTTGCACCAATCACCTGTTACTACCAAACAGTGGTTTCATACCGGGGCATTTTTAAGCAAAGAAAAAATACTCAATCAGTTTGCCCACGAATATTGGTATGAAGAAATGGCACGGCATGGTTTCACGGTGGTCAATAATGAAGCATCTTTGTCCGATGCCCGTCTCATTGCTGCCCCTGGTTTGGATGTTTCCATCATTGATCATTTAAGCGCAGAAGAATGGCGGGAGGCATTGCGGGCCTGCAAAGACACTGGCCTGCGTTCGGAAGTGTTTGCTCACGACGCACCATCAGTAGGCGCAACCCCTGAACAAATCAAAAAGCAACTCACCCCTTATTCTGTTGCTGCCCATAACTATATCATAGAACTACTACAGCCCAAGGGGATGAACAAGCATGCCGTCTTTGTGGTAAAAGAAAGCGAAGCCATTACCTATAACTACGAGCGTGATACAGAAGACCCGAGAATTGCCCACAACCTGAATATTAAATTGGATGAATACGGCAATGTTCTGGAATCAGCCGCTGTTGTATACCCCCGGATGCAAGCAAATGCCTTTTTACCGGCTGAGACACAACAGTCGCAAGACAAAACAACCATTATTTACACACAAAATCGTTTTACCAACGATACGATGAATGATGATAAATACCGTTTACGATTGCCTTCTGAAGTGAAAACCTTTGAATTAAAGGGTGTTACTAAAACCGGCATTTTTTATAGAGTCGGTGATTTTGAAGATATACTGTCTGATGTTAAATCCTCAAAAGCAGAATACCATGAAATAGACAAACCCCTTGCCGGAGAAAAGGCTCAAAGAAGATTAATAGAGCATGTACGAAACATCTTTTATAAAAATGACCTCACTGGCGCATTGCCTTTACATCAGTTGGATTCACTGGCGCTGCCTTTTGAAACTTATCAGTTGGCTTACACGCCGACCCTCCTCACCGATATTTTTGGAACAAGGGTCAACGAAGACCTGATGCTGGAAGGTAAATTCACTCACTGCGAGGGCGATGACAACTGGTGGATTCGTTCGGGCACAAGGCAGTTTATTGAGAATGCTGAAACTGTTGTTGACGCACAAAACCGTTTTTATACACCCATTTTATATACCGATCCCTATGGCGCTAAAACAAAAGTAAAGTACTACAGCAACTACTTCCTTTTCATAGAAGAGATAGAAGATGCAATAGGCAATAAAACAAGTGTTGACCTTTTTAATTTCCGCACACTTTCACCAGAAAGGATGAAAGATGCCAACGCCAATTTATCCGAGGCGCTCGTGGATGAGCTTGGTTTCGTGAAAGCCATGGCTGTATTTGGCAAAGGCAACGAGGCGGATGATTTAACAGGTTTAACTGAATTTACTACCCCTACTGAAAAGACACAGATTACCAATTTTTTCAATGCCCCGGACTCCGTTCAATTAACCAACCTTGGGAAAAGCTTACTACAACATGCTACAGCAAGATTTGTCTATGACTTTGACGTGTATCTAAATTCCGGCAAACCTGTGGTAGTCGCCTCTATTGTCCGGGAAGAACATTTTCAAAAGAACAACAATTCTCCTGTCCAGCTCTGTTTCGAATATTCCAACGGGCTTGGTCAAATAGTGATGAAAAAGGTGCAGGCAGAGCCAGGAACGGCAAAACAAGTTATTGTAAACCATGACAATACTTACACCGTTGCAGACATTAACACTGCCGCACTTAATCCCAAACAACTTCGCTGGATAGGCAACGGCAGAACAGTGCTCAACAACAAAGGCAATACAGTAAAACGATACGAGCCTTACTTTTCAGTAACGCACAAATATGAAGATCTGAAGGAATTGGTGGAAACAGGGGTTACGCCCCTGATGTATTACGATGTTCTGGGGAGGCTCATTAAAACCGAAATGCCCGATGGCACTTTTTCAAAAACCGAATTTAACTCTTGGAAGCAGAGCTTCTATGACCCCAATGATACTATCTTGGAATCTCCCTGGTATCACAAACGCACCAACCGCCTGATAGATGCCGAACTGATCGCCGAAGGCAAAGACCCTGTTAAAGAAAAAACAGCCTCGGATAAAGCAGCCAAACATGCCAATACGCCCAATGTTCAGTGCTTTGACACTATGGGCAGACCGGTTTTGTCCATTGAACACAATAAAAACATAAGCACAGAGGCGGATGAGTTTTATCATACTCAAGTGAAATTAGACATTGAAGGAAATCTGCGAAGTACAACCGATGCCAGAGGCAATGTGGTGATGCAATACAAATACGACATGCTGGGCAACAAGGTATATCAAAACAGCATGGACGCCGGGCAGAGATGGCTGTTAATCAATATCCTCGGCAACCCCTTACGCACCTGGGACGAACGCAATCATGAGTTCCGATATTTTTACGATGATCCCCTGCACCGTCTCACACAAAGCAAGGTATTAGGCGGAGATGGCGCCGCTCCGCTTGATAATGTTTTCGACAGGGTATTTTACGGAGAAGTAGAGGCTAATCCAGAACTGAAAAACCTCAGAGGACAAATTGTAAAACATTACGACACTGCCGGACTCATAGAGACACCTGAATACGATTTCAAAGGTCAGCCTAAATCAACCACCCGAAAATTATTCAAGAATTACAAAGGCGTTACCAACTGGATAGATGCCAACTTAGCAAACAATTTAGAAAATGATGATTTTACCTTTACCACTGAAACAGATGCCCTCGGAAGGATTACAAAACAAACCACCCCTGACGGGAGCGTCATAACGCTATCATACAACGAAGCAGGATTGCTCAATAGCGAAACCGTAGCCCATGCTGACCCTGCCATTACCACTGTCTATATCAAAGACATTGACTACAATGAAAAAGGCCAGCGTGAAAAAATCGTCTACGGTAATGATGTTGTCACCAAATTTTATTATGACAAAGAGACCTTCCGTCTCAAAAGATTAGAAACCAAAAGGCAAAACAACGATCCCTTGCAGGATTGGCATTATACCTTTGACCCTGTTGGAAATATCACCCATAGAGAAGATAAAAACATACCGGTTGTGTTTTTTGACAACCAAAAGATCACCGGAGTTTCAACCTATATCTATGATGCTCTCTATCGCCTGAGAGAAGCCACAGGCAGGGAAAACGATGCTGCATTGACTTTTGACAGCAAAGGCAACTGGAATGATGCGCCCTTTATGCACCAATTGAATCCCGGCGATCCGATGGCGATGCGGAATTATACGCAAAGCTACCAATACGATGATGTTGGAAATATCCTGCAAATGAAGCATCAGGCAGCCGGTAACAACTGGATAAGGGACTACAACTACCAGGCTGCGAATAACAGGTTAATCAGCACACAGGTTGGAGCAAATACATACACCTATCCGCACCATCCTCAACACGGCTATATGATTGCCATGCCGCACTTAGAAGACATGGGATGGAACTTCAAAGAAGAACTCATAAAAACCATACGACAGAAACGCATTGATGGCGGCACACCGGAAACTACTTATTACCAGTACGATGGACAAGGGCATCGGATAAGAAAAATAACAGAAAATCAGGCCGATGCTGGCAATACGCCAACCAAAAAAGAAGAACGGATTTATATAGCAGGTTACGAACTCTACAAAAAACACAGCGGTGCAGATGTAGGGTTAGAACGTATCAGTTTGAGTCTAATGGATGGAGGTCACCGCTTTGTGATGATAGAAACGCGCAATGATGTAGACGATGGCACCGAAAAACTTTTAGTGCGTTATCAACTGCACAATCACTTAGGCTCGGCTGGGCTTGAATTGGACCACACCGCGCAAGTGATTAGCTATGAAGAATACCATCCTTACGGCACTACCGCTTACCAGGCAAAAAACTCAGCCATAAAATCTGCTGCCAAACGCTATCGCTATACGGGCATGGAACGGGATGAAGAGAGCGGGTTGGAATACCACAGTGCAAGGTATTATGTGCCGTGGTTGGGAAGATGGCTTTCATGCGATCCATTGTTTAAGGAAAGCAAGGTTGCGAATCAAGACTCAAAGACTGACAAAGAGGACGGAAAAAATAAAAATACCTACGATAATACACCCGATGATAAAAATAATCCTGATGGCAATAAGCGGCCATATCAGCACCAAAACGAAGACTGCGACTTAGGGAAAACAGACGGACAATTGCACAAGCCACAACAACAAAAAAATCCTATAACCTCCCGGGAGGAGACGTTGCTCAACCAGGAGGGCTTATCTAATCCAAAAAACCTAAACCTTTATGCTTACGGTGCACTAAACCCTATTATTTACCAGGACCCAACAGGCAATGTGGCTATTTTACAGGCCTGGCATAAGGCGTACAAAGGTGGGTCAACGGCAGAAAAAATTGGACTTGGGATCGTGTTCATATTTGCCTGGCTGGCACATGTAATTGTCAACCTGCTTGTATTAATTCTTGCTATAACACTATTCAATCCATCCGGTCTTTTCGGCGCTTTGGATTTTAGTTGGGGTGCACCCCAAAGTATTATCGGATTGGGAGCAGGAATCATTTTCACACTACTTGGCGCAGATGTTAGCCCTAAATGGGGATTGGGCGCTAAAGTAGAAATGCCTGCTTATATGGGTAATCCCGGAGGTATCTCCTTCGGCCCTGTGGTCATAGGCGGTCATGGCTTCTCAGATTGGACGCACGAATTTGGGCATACCTGGCAGAGCCGGCTACTTGGGCCGCTTTATCTATTGATTATAGGTATACCGAGTGCTGCCAGTGCTGCTTCAGACCCCGCGAGTCATAGCAATTTTTACACCGAAAAGTGGGCAGACGCATGGGCAATGTAGTCTGAAAGAAACTAAAAGTCAAAATTCAAAATCATGGCAACAACTAGATAGGTCTCAATTTTGAGGAGGGACAATATGGCAAAACAGGTCGAAAACAAGAAAGAAAACCTCGTTCTCGGGCGGGTGGTTGACAGGCTCAATCGGCCTTTGGTAAATCTCATCGTGCAGGCATACGACAGGGACATGCGCAGCGAGGAGCTATTGGGTGAGTGCATCACTGACCGAGACGGAAAATACGAGATTGGATGGTCTCACAGCCAGCTCAGCGGAAGGGGAAAGAAAACGGCGGATATTGTCATAAAGGTTATTACCCGTGAAAAGAAAACCCTGCTCTTTACCTCCGATATGGATGCGGTGCGGTTTAATGCCTCGCCCCGGGAAGAGATCAATGTCACTATTGAAGCGGCTATTAAGCCTGAAGTGGTGGAGTATGATTATATACTGAAACAGGTGACTTACTTGGCCGGAAAGGTAGCTATTACCGACTTGCAAGAGAGTAAAGAACATCGTGATATTACCTTCCTGTCAAAAGAAGCTGAGATACCTGCCGAAAAAATAGAGCATTTAGTAGTCGCGCACCGCTTGCAGGCTGAGTCAAGAATTGATGCAGCTTTCTTCTATGCCCTTTTGCGCAAAAACACCCTGTTAAAAAACGACCTTGCAAAACCTTTTCATGCAAGATTGTCCATCGATATTAATACTGAACCCCTGCCACTACTGTATGATGCTGCTTTGATTGAAGAAAAGACCATACAGCACGATATTAAAACTGCAGTAAAAGAGACGCTTGTTTCTGCTGAAGTGGAGCGTGAGAGCAATAAGAATATAGATATGCTCCGAGCCTATAGAAAGCAAGCAGAAGAGTATTATAGAAACGAGCATCCAAGAAAACTAATGCGCATCATCAGCCGCTTTGTCCTGGAAGATAAGATCGGTGAAATGGGTAGAATCTTTGAGGAAAACAAAGACAACCCAGGTGCTTTCTTCAATAAAATCAATAGTGAAATATTTTTTGAGACAGCCGAAAAGGTCAATGAAGCCCAGGCATCCATTGCATTAGAAGAACTATTAGGTTTTGAAAATACTATTATAACACAGATAAAAGAATCACACAAAATCAAAAAGCCCGAAGACCTTAAAAGGTTAGCCAAGCTAAACAGAGCCGCCTGGAAAGAAGAATTAACCAAACTAGCTGCCAGAACAGACATTGCTGGAAGGCCATTGGATACAACCTCAATAGACTTGTTGGCCTCTTCTATAGTTAGAAAAATGGAAAAGGCGTATCCTACTGCTGCCTTCGCCGCCCAACTGGAAAGGGAGAAAAAACCCGTTTTGAAAAACCATAAGGAGATTGTTGCCTTTTTATCCAAACACGAGGATTTTGACTTGCAGCACGATAATATATCCATCTACCTGAAAGATAAAAAACTAACCAAAAAAGAAAGCGAAGCCATTCGGGAAGAATTAGAGGTGGTGCAGCGTATTTTTAAACTAGTGCCGCACTATGGTAAAACCAATGCACTGCGCAAACTGAATATTCATTCATCCTATAGCATTACCGCTGCAGGTGAAACCCGGTTTGTACATGAAATAGCACCCAAGGCAGGAATAGCCCCCAAAGAAGCCAAAGAGATTTTCAAAAGAGCAGAACGGACCACAACGGCTGCTATGATGATAGCTGGTGAACTTCAGGACACCCTGCGAACTATGCATATGCCCGCAGTGGAAATGAAGACATTATCGTTAAAGCTGGAAGCGGTAAGCGAAGATTTTCCCAATTTGAAATCGCTTTTCAAACTCACCGATACCTGTTCCTGCGGGCATTGCCGTTCGGTTTATAGTCCGGCGGCATATTTGGTTGAAATTCTCCAGTTTTTGGATAAAAGAAGTGTGACGGATCTTACTACAATTCCGCCCACAACCGCACATCTTGCTAAAGATGTCTTGTTCGAACGAAGACCCGATTTGGGTGAAATTGATTTAAGCTGTGAAAATGCCAATACACCTGTGCCTTATATAGATTTAGTATGTGAATTATTGGAAGGTGCAATCGCCCCCGATGCAGGTGTGAATTTTACAGGAGTGCTTTCAGACGGAGCAGACCCTTTGAAAGGAAAAATCTCCAATGGATTATTCACTACACTTGAAGCGGCGGGGTTGCCTGTAACTAATCAGGCATTGATTTTTGAGACGGAAACAACTACCGGATCAGCTGTAACACTGCCTCATTATTTGCGCGACAAAAAAGTCGTTTGCAAAATCATCAACACGGGAGGAAACAATTACCAGGTATTCCGGTTGAGACAAACACTGTCACCTGCCGAAGAGTTAGCGGCTGCGCCTGAATATGTGAATGCAGTTGCTTACAATACTTTAAAAACTACCAATTACGCTTTTAAGCTACCTTTTGATTTAGACCATACCGAAGCCAAAGCCTATTTCACCCGCTTTGATATTTCGAGAGCAAAACTCATGGAAGATTTTCAATCGGCGGGAAACCCTACCGATAAAGCTATTGCAGCAGAGAAGTTGGGATTAACCGATGCGGAAAGAAATCTGATCGTAACACCCAAAGCCAATTTGATTGACCAGCAAACATATTGGAATGCTCCTGCCCAGTGGGATACGCCGCCTGTTATGGGGGATGTTCTGGATTATATGACAAGGGTTGATCATTTTCTGGACAAAACCGGCCTTACCTACAAGGATTTGGATTTACTACTTTCTTTAAGATTTATTGATCCGACCAAAAATCTTTTCATTAAGCATCTTGACATTAGCTGTGATACCGCCAAAAAAGAAATAGCCAATCTAGACGAGGCAGCATTGGATCGCATACACCGGTTTCTCCGTTTGCAAAAGAAAACGGGATGGAAATTGGAAGTAATGGATGAGATTATTTCGCAAACCAAATTGGGCAACGGAACATTAAACGATGCCTGCTTAGTTAAAGCCGCCAATTTATTAAAGCTGTCAGAAGAAACAGGAGTTAAGGTAGAAGAGTTGATAGGCTTTTATGGGGAACTTCCGCACACTATTCTGAAAGACGATGCTCCTAAACCCCTCTACCAACAAGTTTTTTTGAACAAGGCAAAGAATGGATTTATTGATGAGGGATTGTTGCCTGAAAAAGTGGACGGCACTCAATTGCTGAACAATTTTATAACCAGCATCTCGGTTTGCCTGCAAATCAAAGAGCAGGATTTGAACAAGTTGCTGCCGCTGCTACCTGATGGCAACCTTAGCTTTTCCAACCTGAGCAGCCTATTTGCTGCTTCAAGGTTAATGAGGAAGATGAAACTCAAAGCCGATGACTACGTCATGCTCACCAACTTAACCGGGCTCAGCGTATCCAATTCACCGGCGGATACATTGGATTTTGTTGAAGCAGTGAATAGCTTAAATAAATCTCCTCTAAAACTTGCAGATGTCACATTCATGCTTCAACATGAAGCAAGCAACCTTGCCGATAGAGAAATCAAAGATGATAAGATTAAACAAATACTGGAGAAATTGCAGAAGGACTATCAAAATAATTTTTCAACAAATAAATCTCTCTTTAATGCTAATATGTCGGCCCAGGAGCAGAAAGAAACCTTGCAAAATGCCCTATCCAAACTGAGCGATGTTGGTGAAGAAGATGTAAAGACCTTTATTAAATTCATTGATAAAGACTGGACTTCGGCAAATGACGCAAAAACTTTCACCGATAATAAATTAAATGGTTTATTTGATACCAGTTTAATTAAGGCAAAAATTGATGCCCTGGCAGCGGCACCCGGACCCGATATCAGCAGCGAGCAGAAGGATTTAGTCAAAGCGTTTTTGGATTCCATAGCCGGTTATCAGCTTCAAGCAGGCAAGCAAACCATTCTTGAGCAAACACTTGCCACAACTTTCAAAGCAGATTTAGAACTGGTAAAGATTGCTTTGAAATATGCCATATTGAAACAACCTGCTCCGGGCACCAGCTTCTTATCCGATATTTTAAGTGCTGATGCACTTATTGATGTTGATATTACACATACAACCCCTGTATTGCCAGCCATTACCGCTGGTGCATTTCCCGACCAGTATCGTGCTCTCAGACTTACGCATAAGTTGTTTCCTCTGGTCAACTCTTTCAAATTGGAAAATCAGGACGTGGAGTGGTTTTTCAAAAACAATAAAGACCTGGGTTGGTTTGAATGGGACAGTATACCATATCAAACAGGGCAGGTGGCGATTAATTATACCAGGTATATTGCCTTTGCAGAAATGATTGACCTGTTGAAACAACTTACACCTGTACCCAACCCGGCAGATGCAGAGCGTCCAATCAGTTTCCTTACCATTACAGCAATGCTTTTACCGGCAAGTGGTGCCACAAGGAATCAATTTATTGAAGCATTTTCATTGCTAACAGGTTACACCAAAGAAGATGTAGATGCGATCGACGCACATTTATTCCCGGTGTTTGACCTCAACAATTATAAAGACGCCAAAGCGTGGAAGGCTGTAAGTGATTGTGCCGAACATTTGAGAAAATTAGGTTCAACCGTTGTTCAGGTACAGGCATATATCAACCCGGTATTGACGAATGCTGAAACAAACCTTTTACGCACTGCGCTGAAAGCAAGATATGATGAAGATACGTGGCTGAGCACACTCAAAGAAATTATGAATGCCATTCGCCCACAAAAAAGAGATGCCCTGGTCGCTTATTTGTTGGCTGAAAATCCTGAAATGAAAACCGAAAATGATTTGTATGATTATTTCCTCGTTGATGTTGAAATGGAATCCTGTATGCCCTCATCCAGGATTGTACAGGCACACGGTACCATCCAGCTTTTTGTGCAGCGTTGTTTAATGGGATTAGAGCCAAAAGCAGCAGCCGATGTAAACAACGACAAAGCCTGGGAACAGTGGAAGTGGATGAAAAACTATCGGGTATGGGAAGCCAACCGCAAGGTTTTTGTATATCCCGAAAACTGGATTGAAGCCGAACTCAGAGATGATAAATCATTCTTGTTTACCGAACTTGAAAATGAGTTACAGCAAAATGAATTGACCGAATTTACAGCAGAAGAAGCATTAATCCGGTATCTTGAAAAATTAGACAACATCGCATTTCTCGAAGTTATGGCAACATGGTATCAGACCG
This sequence comes from Candidatus Brocadia sp., assembly GCA_013360945.1. Taxonomy (GTDB): domain Bacteria; phylum Planctomycetota; class Brocadiia; order Brocadiales; family Brocadiaceae; genus Brocadia. Next base: position 4,234 of record JABWAQ010000041.1, on the reverse strand, counting down.
ACATTAAAACCATGCACGTATTTGCCCGGACCAAAGGCGGCGACCCTGCCATTTATTATTACAGGAGATTTGAAAAAGAACGCTACTGGACACCCTGGGAAAAAGTGGAATTGGATATTACGGGTGACCATCTGTTAACATTTGAGCGCAACAATCGTTTATGTTTGACCTGGCCGGTGTTCAGTGAGGAGCCTGATCCAAATCCTCAGTCTACCATTCCCAACAGTACTGCGGGTACTGTGGTTAATAATGACAAACCCAAACGAAAACTAAAAATTCAACTTGCCATCAGCGAATTTGCCAATAAGAAATGGCAGCCGAAGAAAATTTCGAAAGATGGGATACTTGTTCCTTATTCATATTTTACTTCCGATGACAACCTGTTTAAAAGAGACAAATACAATTTGATGTATTTTGAGCTTGGGCAACAAGTTTGGCTTTTTAGTACTTCCTTTGAAGCGGAATATATTAACCTTAATGGAATATTTACTATAGCAGGATGCAAAGGATACCCCGAACTTTCGTTTCAAGGTGATCAGTCTTTCCCTGATTTTTTCCCTGATTTTAAAGATACATGGTTAAAATCACAGCGTTATAACGAACAAAACTTAATACCGGCTGATGACCTTTCTGTCAGAAATGCGATTTCATTTTTCAATTTTTATGAAATTTTGGGCAAAACTCCTGGCACATTCAGGTTGTCGTATCCGCATCAATTTACTTTGATCGACCTGATTGCTTTACTCTTTCAATATTTGGTGACGTATGCGTATGGCATCAATAAAACTGCTTATAGTGAACGACGTTTTATTAAAATTCCACTAGGTACTTTACTTCCCTATTTCAAGGAAGACAGCAAACATGCTTATGTAATTGTTCCCGGGTTTTATAAGTCGAAAAGGGATGAAAATAGCGATGAAGAGGTATATGTACAAAGAACCGGCTCCGATGTGATGCAGCTTATCGAAGACATTATAGCCCTTTTCAAGAAATACATGGCAAAGTATGCTGAAAATCCTGACATCAATGCTTTGCTGCAAGAGCTGGTCGCCGACAATGAGTATCAAGAAATTGTTGACGAACTCAAAGTGTATGCAGGTTTATCTTATGGGGAGCAATTTAAAAATATGTACCATCCCTTGATTTGCGCTTTGAGAAAAACACTCTACAAAGATGGCATTCCGGAATTGATGAAAAGGGAAACCCAATTGCAGAAAACATCATTCAATTTTGAACAGTATTATGACCCGAGCAGTATTGTTCCGAAAACATACATACTTGAAGAAGCTGGTGTAAAAACGTTGTCCTACCCTGTTGAGGATTTGGATTTCAGCAGCGATGGTTCTTACAGCGGATACAACTGGGAATTGTTTTTCCATGTGCCATTTTTATTGGCTACAAGATTGACCAAAAACCAACGCTTCGAAGAAGCACTTACCTGGTTTCATTATATGTTCAATCCTACTGGCGCCTTGGATGGCAATGTGCCCGAAAAATACTGGGTAACAAAACCATTTTATCTAACACACACAGCCGATTATATTAATCAACGCATTGACACACTGCTATACAGAATCGCTGACCCCAATACACCCGAAAGAAAGGAATTGGAGTTTGCCATTGACGAATGGAGAACCAAGCCTTTCAAACCCCATGTTGTAGCAAGGTTTAGACCTGTTGCCTATCAAAAGGCGTTACTGATGAAATACATTGACAACCTAACCGAATGGGGAGATTACTTGTTTAGACAAGATACCATGGAGTCTATTGTTCAGGCCACGCAGATGTATATCCTTGCCGACAAATTATTGGGTCCAAAACCGAGGATTATTCCAACTCCTATTAAGGCCCTTTATGAGACCTATAATCAGATAGAGGCTAAGTTAGATGCCTTTGGCAATGCTTTAATTGATCTGGAGAATATTTTGCCAGATTTATCAGTGTTGCCCGAAGGCGGCGCTGAACTGCCTCCACCTCCAATTACATTATCTATGCTCTACTTCTGCATTCCGCAGAACGAAAAGATGTTGGAGTATTGGGACCGCATAGCCGACCGCCTGTTTAAAATTCGGAACTGCCAAAATATAGAGGGCGTTGAACGCAGCCTTGCCTTGTTTGCGCCGCCTATTGATCCTGGCATGTTGGTTCGGGCAGCGGCAGCCGGGTTGGATATTTCTGCTGTCCTCGCTGGCATTAACGCACCTACGCCTTTTTACCGCTTCACTGTGTTTGCCCAAAAAGCGAGTGAACTGGCAACGGACGTAAGGGGTTTAGGCATTTCGCTGCTGCAAGCGTTGGAGAAAAAAGATGCAGAGGCAATGTCCTTGCTGCGTAACGAATTGGAAATAAAAGTGCTCAATGCAATAAAAGACACAAAACTACTCCAAATTAAAGAATCGAAAGAGCAGATTGAGACATTAAAAAGAGCGAAAGCTACTGCCGAAGAAAGGAATAAGTACTACTCCAGTATTCAAAAAATAATTTCTAAAGAGCAGTTGAATTTGGACAAATTAAGCGAGTCGCATGACTACCAAATGGCAGCGCAAATTATACAGGCTACAGCCGGCGTTTTGGCTTTGATTCCCGATTTTGCTATTGGCGCTTCTGGATTTGGCGGTAGTCCACATGCTGCTGCAAAATGGGGCGGCACATTTCTAGCACATGCCGCTACCGCAGCGTCTGGGGTGCTCACCGTACTCTCCACTGCGGCATCGTACGAAGCAAACAGGGCATCCATACTCGGAAGTTACGACCGACGTTTTGACGATTGGAAACTACAGGAACGTTTGGCTAAGAAAGAAATGGCCCAAATAGACAAACAGATCGTTGCTGCTGAAATTCGAAAAGAAATTGCAGAAGCTGATTTAAAGAGCCACGAGTTACAAATCGAAAATTCCAAAATGGCCACCGACTTTATGAGTACCAAGTTCACCAATAAGGAATTGTATGATTGGATGATTGGGCAGATCAGTGCTGTGTATTTCAAATCCTACCAGTTAGCCCACGATTTCGCTAAGAAAGCGGAACGCTGCTATCGCTTTGAGTTGGGTAATGATGATGCGTTTATCTCTTACGGATACTGGGATAGCATGAAGAAAGGTTTGCAAAGCGCCGATAATCTTATCTATGACATCAAACGCATGCAAGCGAGCTATTTAGATAAGAACAAGCGGGAATATGAGATCACCAAGCATATTTCATTAGCACAACTTGACCCGCTGGCATTGGTAAGACTTAGAGCGACGGGGGTGTGTGATTTTGATGTGCCCGAGGTTTTGTATGATATGGATCATCCGGGGCATTATTTCAGAAGGATAAAATCAGTAAGTATCAGCTTGCCCTGTGTTGTAGGGCCTTATACCTCGGTGAGTGCCAAGCTTTCGTTGGTAAACAATAGGTATCGAAAAAATACAAATCCTGATAACATTGCCACCACCGGATACCTTGAAGACCCTGGCAATGATGAGCGTTTTATTTACAATGTTGGATCTATTCAATCTCTTGCTGCCAGCAATGCCCAAAACGATAACGGCATGTTTGAATTGAATTTTAGAGATGAACGGTATCTGCCTTTTGAAGGTTGCGGGGCAATAAGCACCTGGCGGCTTGAGCTTCCAAAAGAAGTAAGACAATTTGACTACAACACCATCTCTGATGTGATTCTGCATGTAAAATATACAGCAAGAGAGGGCGGTTCAACGCTGCGCGGATTGGCAGAAACTTCTTTAAAAGACAGGCTAAATGTAATTAAGCAACAACTCAGCCAAACAGGATTACACATTGCCTTGAATATGAAACATGACTTGACCAATGAGTGGCTTTTACTCAAAAACAATGGAACGGTAAATTTAAAAATTGATAAATCAAGGTTGCCCTATATGGCTCAAACTATTGATGCATCGATTGAAAATGTAATGTTTGTAGCTAAGGTTAAGAATAACCCGGCAAATTTTTCAGTCGAAGTCGATGGCAACTCTACTAATCTTTCCAGAGTAAATGAATGGAAGCTCTGCCGGGGAAACAACTCGGATATTAATCTAGACACATCATTTGCATTGTCAGTTGCTCCTGGACAATTGAATAATCTTGAGGAATTGATGATGGTTGTGAAGTATAGTTTTTAAAGATAAGAGGGGGGCATAGGGGTCAAATCTTTATTGTTGACAAATAGTTTGTTTCTGATACGATTTTGGGATGGCAAGACCCTTACGGATACAATACGAAGATGCATTAT
>JABWAQ010000137.1 GCA_013360945.1 Candidatus Brocadia sp. | reverse complement strand
GTCCCCCCTTTGGCGGATATTTCCAGTGTTATATCAGATTGTTCAAAACTGTTAGGCATGTGTACAAGCAAGAAAGTATAATGAGTAAGAATTACTCTTAATTCAATATTGCCTAAACCCTGCAAATAAGCTAAAGTTTTATTACAGGATCAGACAAAAAAGGTAGAATCTCCAGAGGATTTGAGAATTGAAAACAATTTCAAGGAATTTTACCTTTTCGATGGAAAATATACCACAAAGAGAGACAAGAAAGCAATCGAAAATCAAGACGGAGGAAAAGGGGTGAACGATACAAGCAGAGCTGGAAAAATTGTTTGTTGTTAAAACTATTATACAAACATAAACTTATGAACCTTAAAAATTTTGTAGAAATTATTCTCCGTGGAATTAGTCAGGTATTTTTGCTCAATAATACAATAACGGGAATTTTATTCTTGGTAGGAATTTTTTATAATTCCTGGATAATGGGTACTGGAGCTATCATAGGGGTCTTTATAGGCACACTTACTGCATTATTCCTTAAATATTGCAAAAACGATGTTAACCAGGGTCTCTACGGCTATAACGGTACCCTGGTTGGCCTGGCAATTGTTTATTTCTTCGGATTCAACACACCATCGGTAATTGCCATATTCTTTGGTTCTATCCTATCATCAATTCTTATGAAGATGATGAGTATACGGGGAATGCCTCCCTATACAGCACCATTCATTATCTCAACCTGGATAGCATTGTCCTTGCTCGTAAAACTATCTATTATTCCCCTGCAAATGACGCAGTTACCAGATGCAGATGCTTTGAAAATTATTCCTGCTGTAAGTAAGGGCATTGGACAGGTAATGTTTCAGGGGGATACGGTTACCGGTATTGTATTTTTTATTGGGTTATTAATAAGCTCAAGAATATCTGCACTATATGCGCTCTTAGGGTCAGTGCTTGGCGTTGTGGTAGCTTTTGTATTCTCATTTCCACTCACTATGATAAACATCGGATTGTTCAGCTTTAATGGCGTTTTATGCGGTATAGCATTTTCACATAAAAAATGGAATTCTATTATCCCGGCAATAGTATCCATTGTTATTTCTATTTTTATGACTTATGGAATAATAAATTTAGGTATTATTAGCCTCACTTCGCCCTTTGTAATATCTACCTGGCTCGTTTTGCTGTTTAATACTAAGATCAAATCAATTTTCTATCGGAGATTTGAAGAAAGAAAATATCTATAAAGAAACTTGAGAAGCTTTTTAACCTCATCGGGTTTTTATTTGACACCGCTATATCAAATAAGGCATAATGGTAAAATATTTATGAAAGTAAAATTCAAGATATGGTTAGAAGAGAATGATGGAGTAGCCTTTGCTGAAGGACGAAGGATGCTTCTGGAGGCTGTAAATCGCCTGGGATCATTACATGCAGCAGCGAAAGAACTCGGCATGTCATATCGGGCGGCATGGGGAAAGATCAAGGCCACGGAGAAGGTGTTGGGTGTAAAATTATTGGAGGTTACTACCGGGGGAAAGGGTGGGGGTGGGGCTATCCTGACATCAGAAGCAAAGGAACTAATTCTGAAATATAAAAAGTACACAGATAGGGTGACTCCATTGATGGAAAAGGAATTCAAACGTATTTTTGGAAACCAAAAATCATAATTGTTCAATATCAGGTTGAATTCTGTACTCTATTTTAAAATTTTATGATAATGGTACATGGCGAATAGACTGTGCGGAACAATTGTTAATATAACACAGGGGCAGATCCATGCCCATGTCCAAATCCTATGGAAGGACATACCGCTCAGCGTCATCATTACAAGGGCTTCCTGTGAGGACATGCACCTTTCGGTGGGTGATATTATTTCTGTGCTCATCAAGGGCACTGATATTATGCTTGCAAAATCCTTATCGGGGATGCTGAGTGCAAGGAATAGGGCGAGGGGAATTGTACGACAGGTTATTCAGGGGGATGTATTATCAAAGGTTTTTGTGGAGTCTCAGGGTGATATGTTCCATGCCATTATTACCAATACCTCTCTCAGAGAAATGAACCTTCAGGAGGGGGAGGAGGTAACAGCTATTGTAAAATCAACGGAACTGATATTATCGAAGGAAATATAGCATGAAGAGATTGAAAGGAAGTGTACGGTCGAGAATAAGTTGTTTTCGGGTATATCGTTTGAAATATCTTGTAGGGGCTGGTTGCTTTAAAATCAGAGATCTATATTTTATTTACATGCGTTATATCATTAATGACATAACAACAACAAAAGGAGGGGTGCGTGAGAAATAAATGGTTTCAATATGGCTTATCGCTGGCTATGGTATTCTGTACTGTATATGCCGATAGCGCGGCGCAGAATGTAGAAGCCCGGGATGTTATTCAAAACAAGGATGCATATGAAGGCGGAATGGAGGACTTGAAAAAGCAGTTAAATGAAATGGAAGAGGCGTTTTTAGTCCAGCAGAAAATGATGAAACAGATGGAGGCAATGGCGTTAAGTCAACAAGAGCAAATCAAGGAATTGAAAAACCGCATTGAGACGGCAAGTGAGAAACCAATGACCGTTGCAAAAGAAGAGATCAAAGAAGAGGTAAAGCAAGAAATGAAACAAGAGGTACAACAAGAGGTGGGAAACTATCTTGCATCGAATGAGGCGCGGGAAAAACTGGGGTTAGGCTTACCCGGCAAAAATGAACCTGTTAACAGCTACTATCTGCCCGATAAGGAAAAGGCTTCAATAGGTTTTCAAACAAGGGATGGAAAATACTCCTTAAATGTGGGTTTCAGATTCCAGACACGCTTTACCTACAAGGATAAAGATGAGGATTTTGACGAAGATGATACAACCGATATTGATGTGCGCAGGGCAAGGCTTTGCTTTGGCGGTAATATCTATAGCAAGGATCTGTTTTATAATGTGGAAATCGACGCAGATAGCTTTGAGGTAAATCTGAGGGATTATTATATCTGGTGGACGCCCGCGGCAGCCGAGGAAGCGCTCAGTATAAAGGGAGGATATTTTAAGGTGCCGGCTAACCGCCAATGGAATTCATCGGGTTTTAAACTCTTACTCCAGGACAGGTCCATTGCCAGCGATAACTTTAAACAGGACCGTGATTACGGTCTGGATATCTTTGGAAAACCGTTTGATGGCCACATGGAATACCACGCAGCCGTTTTCCGCGGCGTCGGCCAGAATCCCACAAAGACATTTGGGAGGGATGAAAATATCGATAATGAACTCATGTATGTGTTTACCACACGATATTATCCCTTTGGATGGTACAATTCCTATAATTTAGCAACGGGTTGGGATGAGACTGATCTGAAATACGAAGAGAATTTTAAGGCCGTAATTGGTGCATCAGTAATCTATAATGGAAAGCAGAAAGACACGAAGCTAGCGGATACCAATTCTATCATTGGTAACGTAGATCTGGGTATGAGATACCGAGGGTTTACCTGGGATAGTGAATATTATATAAGGGAAAATGACCCTGAAGATAATGGCGATTCAATAACCTCCGACGGTTTTTATACTCAGGCAGGGTATTTTGTACTGCCCAAAAAACTGGAAGTTGCTGCCCGGTACTCAATGCTTGACCCTAATGAGGATGTGCGGAATGATGTTCAGACAGAATATACGGTTGGCATCAATTATTACATGCGTGGGCATCGTCAACAGATACAGGCCGATGTGGGTCACTTCGTAACTGAGACCACAGAGACAGATAAAAACGAAAACAGATTCAGATTACAATATCAAATGATATTTTAGAGGGGAACACAATGCGTTTGAAAATACCTAAAAGACGGGTTACGAGTTTTATACCGATAGCATGTGCAACTTGGTTACTATTTTTATTTGCAGCTTTTCACCATACAGTCCGTGCAGATGAAAAAATCCTTATTGCAGCAGCAGCCAACCTGAACCCTGCTATGAACGATATCTGCAAAGGATTTGAGAAGACATACCCCACCATCGATGTGGAGGTGTCGTACGGTTCTTCCGGCAATTTCTTTGCCCAGATTAAACAGGGGGCGCCTTTTGATATATTTTTCTCAGCCGATACAACCTATCCTGCGCGCCTGGAGGAGGAAGGATTAACGGTAAAGGGGGAAAGAAGAATTTACGCCTTTGGAAGTATTGTGCTCTGGATACCGAAGAAATCTGCATTAAATCCCCGAAAGGGATTGCATATCGTTTTAGACCCAAAAGTAAAAAAGCTTGCCATTGCAAACCAAAGACTCGCACCGTATGGCATGGCAGCAGAGGAGGCGCTTCGACACTATGGATTATGGGACAAGGTTCAGGATAAACTGGTCTTCGGAGAAAATATCTCGCAAACGGCACAATTCGTCCAGTCAGGCGCAGCCGATGTAGGAATTATCGCCCTGTCTCAAGCTATTTCACCAAAAATGGAAAGTGACGGAGACTATTGGGTCATACCCGCCGAATCGTATAATAAACTTGGACAAGCCTATGTCGTCCTGCAAAGAGGCAAGGACAAGCCCGGTGTCAGGAAATTCCTGGAATTTGTGCAAGAGAAAAAAGGGGAGAAAATATTTTCTCAATATGGTTATTCACTTCCAAAATAGATTAAGGATACTTACAATAAAAATTAATCAAACTACCTATGACGAGGAAACGGTTTCCCCTTAGGATCCAGATATCATAAAATTTATTATAGGGATCAGTGATCTGGAACTGACTCATAAGAAAGGAGAAAGGCATGAAGATCAGCGCTCGTAATATTTTGAAAGGTAAAGTCAAAGAGGTGAAGCATGGTATGGTGGATACGGAAGTAGATATAGAATTGCCGGGAGGGGCTGAAATTGTATCGGTAATTACTAAACACTCCGCAGAAACTCTGAAACTAGCCAAAGACAAAGAGGTTTATGCGGTTATCAAAGCTTCCAATGTGATGATTATGGTAGACTAACGAGAAGGAAGCAAGATTTCGTATCAAACGCAGGAGAAACGACAATTTAAATACAGCTTACCGTGGCAGGTGGGGAGTTAACCATCCCCACCACCATCTTAGTTGTTTTCGGTTGATGTCAAAATCACCGGAAGTCCTGGTCTGGCCATCAGTATCCCAACTATAGCAATGGGACTTGTGAAGTATAAAGATCAACAACTTCTTCATGGGATACGCCCTCAATTTACTTTTATCATCTTTTTATCTTTAGGTTCAATTGCTAAGGCATTGATAGGGAGTTATCTTTTGCGTTTTATCTCCGGACCTGTTTTGTATGCGGTACTTGGAGCAATTCTGCTAATTTTGGCAATTAAAACGGCTATGAGAAAACAACAGAGGTCTTGAAAGTGTATGGCAGAATAAATTATATTAACTACTTACATACGAATCGTTATATTATGTAAGATACCCGTATGCACAGGTGTATACAGATTACATACTTTTAAACTACAGGATTATTTTAACGTGGATTTTACGACTCCTCTTCTTTTAACCTTAAAGCTTTCTATCATTACAACACTTTTATTATTTATCATAGGCATCCCTTTCGCCTACTGGCTTGCTTTTTCAAGATTTCGCTGGAAGTTTTTCGTTGAGTCTGTGGTAGCCTTACCCCTTGTCCTTCCACCAACCGTCCTGGGTTTTTATCTTCTCATGGCCATTGGGGGGAACAGTTTTATTGGGCGCTGGTACGAGAATATTTTTAATAAGGCCCTTGCATTTTCCTTCCAAGGGCTTGTTGTGGGTTCATTCATCTATAGCCTGCCCTTTGCTATACGACCCTTTCAGTCAGCTTTTATAGGGGTAGATAAAAAATTACTCGAAGCCTCATGGAGTTTGGGTCGATCCAAATTACATACCTTCCTTTTCATTATTTTTCCCCTCTCCCGACAAGGTATCATTACCGGTTGTGTGCTCTCGTTTGCTCACACGGTAGGTGAATTTGGAGTTATCCTTATGATTGGAGGAAACATTCCGGGAATTACGAAAGTTGCATCGGTAGCTATCTATGATGAAGTACAGGCATTAAACTATGGAACAGCCAATATCTATGCTGCAATTCTTTTATTGTTCTCATTTCTTATACTCACCATAGTCTATTTCATAAATAGACGGTTTGTTGCACATACATTCTAAATAATGTCGGATAACAATTTTGTTCTCTATAGGGACGAAGCATTTGCCGATGAAATATGAGACTTGATGATGTATTATTTTGCCGTTGACGATAACAACCTTTTATGCTGGTAGTAGGGAGGTCCTGTTTTTGCTAAGAATTTGCATTAAGAAAACATGGAAAGAATTCGGACTAGATGTAAGCTTTGAAATTCCTCATAAAAAAATAACCGCCTTATTTGGTCCTTCTGGGTCGGGTAAGACAAGCACCCTACGTATTATTGCGGGTTTAGAAATGGCCGATGATGGCATAATTAAATATGGAGAAGAGATATGGTTCCATAAAAAGGAAAGGATTAATCTTCTTCCTCAGCAGCGTTCTGTAGGGTTTTTATTCCAGGATTATGCCTTATTTCCTCATATGACCGTGGAAAAAAACGTAGCGTATGGGATGAAAGGAAAAGAGAAATTAAAAGAAGTAAAAGAACTCATATCACTGGTAGGTCTATCCGGCTACGAACGTTATTACCCCAGACAATTATCAGGGGGGCAAAAACAGAGGATTGCCCTGATCAGGGCCTTGGCAAGAAAACCAAAAATCCTTCTCCTGGATGAACCGCTTTCGGCCTTGGATTTAGAGACGAGATTGCGATTGCAGGAAGATTTAAAACGGATTATTCAACAATTTCATACAACGACACTGTTTGTAACTCACGATGTAACGGAGGTATATAAACTAGCCGACTATGTAATCGTGCTGGAATCAGGC